>JACYMF010000008.1 GCA_015272165.1 Cyanobacterium sp. T60_A2020_053 | reverse complement strand
CCCACTGCTGCCTCCCGTAGGAGTCTGGGCCGTGTCTCAGTCCCAGTGTGGCTGCTCATCCTCTCAGACCAGCTACTGATCGTCGCCTTGGTAGTCCCTTACACTACCAACTAGCTAATCAGCCGCAAGCTCTTCTTTAGGCGATCAATCTTTTACTTCTCAGCTCATCCGGTATTAGCAGTCGTTTCCAACTGTTGTCCCCGACCTAAAGGCAGATTCTTACGTGTTACTCACCCGTCCGCCACTATGCCCTAAGGCACCGTTCGACTTGCATGTGTTAGGCATACCGCCAGCGTTCATCCTGAGCCAGGATCAAACTCTCCATTGTAAGTGCCGCAGCACTCTCAACGAGCTGTTTTACTTGCTCTTTCTTTTTCTTTGTTATTAATTAAAATAAGTTTTTGACAAGGATGTGTATCTGTGTTGAAAATGGCTTTCAAACTATTGAGTTGTCGAGGTTCGTGGTGTGTTAGAGAGGTTGATGTCTCTCAATCGCACATGTACTAATATAACTTACCTTTTTCTAAATGGCAACTTTTTCCCCTATCTTTTTTTTGACAATTACTACGATTACCTATTTTCAATGCTTCTGGCTTTTTATATTTCTCTGGGTTGGGTGGTGCTTCAATTTACTTTATTCTATATCTATTGTGTCTGGGCTAGAAACTCGAAGGACCATGCACAATTCTATTTTGCCTATTTACTCAATTTTCTATTTCTATAATTTCTGTGTATTCGTATTGACTATCAATTTTTGTCACTAGAGGGTATTCTCGGTTGTTGATATTAATAGAGTCTTCCTGACAATCTGGTTTAGGGGAGCGATAAACCAATATATATTGTCGGTTAATATAATCACTCATTTCCATTTCTACTTCGTTGCGCCATTGGGTTTTCGTTACTAAAACTATTAGTTGATTGGCTAACTGAGGTATTGATTTGGCTACTTGACGGCGATAAATCTCATCTAAACTACCAAAAGGGGAATCCATAACAATAGGAAATTGACTAGAATTAATTCCCATTACATAATTTTTTTCAGACCATTGTCGGACCATGTCGATAATAGCACCGATAAAAGATAAGCTCAGTATTTGATTTTCTCCGGTGGAAGCTGCTACTGGTAAAGCTACACCAGATGTATTCTCAATTAAATTTAGCTCATAATTTTCACTCAATCTGGGTTGATATGGTGTAACAGAAATGAAGCTGAAAATTTCTTGCAATCTTTTTTCTAAGGCTAAACGAAATTGATTTTCTAATCTTTTTTTAACTTCTTCTAAACAGTTAATAGCAGTTATTGTTGCTTCTATTCGACGATTAATCAATAATTGTTTTTCTTGTTTAGTTTCTTGTTTTAAAATTTCTTTGGACAAATTCTCAATGGCTTTTTCATTATTCTCTAACTCTAAGTTAGTTTCCCCTTTATTGAGGTTAATTTGTTCGATATGGGATTCAATCTTATCTAATTGTTTTTGGGTTGATTGGATATTTTCGTCTGGATATTGTCTCAGTTGATCGTTAATTTTATCAATTTCATTTTCGTTATGACTGAGATTCAAGCGCCCTTCACCCATACTTGATTGTAGCTGATCAATTTGTTGCCAAAATGATTCTTTTTCTTTCATTAAGCTATTAATTTGAGTGTCCAAACGAATTGCTGATTCTTCCATATCACCTATTCCAGCTTTATTCATCCATCCTTCTACCTGCTGATAAGGGGGCTGATTGGGATGTAATTCTGTACCGCAAATACAACGGTTTTGTTGCAAGAGTTGTTGTACAAAATCCTGTTTTATGCCACTAGGTAGTTGTCCTTTTTCTCTTAATTCATTGATAATATTATTAAATATTTGTACTCTCTCGGTTAAGAAAACTAGATAACCTTGATTAGAGATTATTTTTTGGCTTTTGTCTCGATCTTCTTTTAGTTTAGTTTTAATTTTTTCTTGGTTATCCAATAAGTTATGCTTGAGTTTTTGTAAGTTTTCTACACCACTTAATGTTAATAATTTTTCAGAAATATTATTTTTTTCTATCAACAGTTCTTTTAATCTTTGCTCTAAAAGCTGATAATTTTGATTAAATTCCTCTTGTCTTTTCTCTAATTGCGTTTGCTCATTTAATAATTTATTTATTCTTACGTCTCCTAAAGATAATAATTCATTTTGTAAGGTTTTCTGAGCTTTTTTAAGATGAGAAATAGCTCTTTCTAAGACTTTTACACCGATTAATTCTTTAGTATCATCTGCTATTTTTTGACGTTCAGGAGAGCGAAAAATATGCTCAATTTGTTCTCCATCAAAGAAGAAATATTGATGCAAACTGCGCGGTAAAATTTTCTCGATAATGTCTTCTGGTTTTTCTTGAGGGGGTTTCCAATTACCATCGCTATCAGCAATCATAATTACTAAAGTTATACTACCTTGGTCAAGGTTATTATGACCTTGTTTAATAGCTCTAAATTTTCTTTTTAACTGATAACGAGTATAGTTATGTTCAAAAATAATCTCAACAGCGCACTCCACACTACTTTCTATGTCTATTTCGTGAATAGCTTTTTTATTAATTAATCTTGTGGGAGAAGAAAAAGCTGGGGTAAACTGTTGATAAAAAGCCCAAGTGAAGGCATTTAGAATTGTAGTCTTGCCTGAGCCATTATTACCGTGAATAATCGTAGTATTTTTTTCATCTTTAGCAAAATAAATTATGGGAGTTTTACCATAAAATTGACGAAAATTAGTTAACTGTAAAGAAATTATTTTCATTGAATATTATTTTTGATAATCCTTAAAATATCATCATTAATACTACGAGAATTATTATTATATAATCGCTCTCTTTCTAATTTTAACACTTCTTCAATTATGGCTCTTACGGTGGAGGGCGCTTGATTAATGGGCTGATTGATGTCGTCTAAACTAAAATTATCCTGATTAATCATGGTCTACAAAATGTCAAAAGAAGATAATTCATTATAAATTGTTCATGATTTAGGTTAAGGTATATACTGAATAAAAAATGTAAAGATTTATGAGAATTTTAGTTACTGGGGGCGCTGGTTTTATTGGCTCTCACCTTATTGATACTCTAATGAATGAAGGTCATGAGGTGCTATGCTTAGACAACTTTTACACGGGCGAAAAAAGCAACGTTGATCATTGGATTGATCATCACAATTTTGAATTAATTCGTCATGATATTACTGAGCCTATACGACTTGAAGTAGAACAAGTGTATCATTTGGCTTGTCCGGCTTCCCCCATTCACTATCAATTTAATCCCGTCAAAACCATTAAAACTAATGTGATGGGAACTTTGAATATGCTAGGATTGGCAAAAAGGACTAAAGCAAGATTTTTATTAGCTTCTACTTCAGAGGTATATGGCGACCCAGAAATACATCCTCAAACAGAAGAATATAGAGGTAGTGTTAATTGTATCGGTCCTCGTTCCTGTTATGATGAAGGGAAAAGAGTAGCGGAAACTCTTGCCTTTGACTATCATCGAGAGCATAATGTTGATATTAGAGTTGCGCGGATATTCAACACCTATGGAACTAGGATGTTGGAAAAAGATGGGCGAGTGGTGAGTAATTTTATCGCTCAAGCCATTAGAGGCATTCCTTTAACGGTATATGGTGATGGTTCACAAACTCGCAGTTTTTGCTATGTCTCAGATTTGGTGGCAGGGTTGCGGGCGCTGATGAATGGGGATTATATTGGACCTGTTAATTTGGGTAATCCGGGTGAATATACTATTTTAGAGTTGGCTAAAACTATTCAAGAAATGGTAAATCCTTCGGCGGAATTGATTTATAAGCCCTTACCTCAAGATGATCCAAAACAGCGTCAACCGGATATTAGCAAAGCTAAACACTATTTGGGATGGTCTCCGACTATTTCTTTACGAGATGGTTTAAAGTTGACTATTGAGGATTTTCAGCGCCGTATTAATGGTAAGTAAGTTTGGTAGTTTATAACTTTTTTTATTATGACTTTTGTGGTGGGCAATGCCCACCCTACATTGATGACATCAACAAATTTTATTAATAACTGGGAAAATTCTTTTAATTGTCTTTATGAGTGGTTGCTTAATCAAGTTAATGATGGGCAATATTTTACTCTACAATTAACGGGGGAAGATAGCCATTTTATTCGTTTTAGTCAGGCAAAGGTTAGACAGACTGGTTTGGTTTGGGATGCCCAAGTAGAGTTAAATTTGATGGGTGAAGGGCGCACGATGACGGTTACTTTTCCTCTGGTGGGGGATAAAAATATTGATTTAGCTAATGTTGAAACCTATTGGCAGGAGTTGAGGGAGGATATTAAAGGTTTACCTGTTGACGCTTATCAGGTGTTGCCAGAGGCTGGGGAGTCAAGCCATGAAGTGTCTCAGGGGAATTTATTACCTACGGCTGAGGCGGTGGGATCTATTTTGTCTGTAGTGGAAGATTTAGATTTTACGGGGTTTTATGCTTCGGGTGAAATGATTCGGGCTAGTTATAATTCTTTGGGGGTTAAAAATTGGTTTGCCTCCCCTTCTTTTTGGTTGGATTATTCTTTAATTAATGAGCGGGAAAAGTCTTTAAAGGGGGTAATTTCAGCGCCCGTCTGGCATCAAAACCGCTACGAAAAACAAATCAGCGCCCACCGCCATCTATTACCATCCCTCAGTTTACCAGAAAAGGAAATCAAACCGGGTCTTTATCGCACCTATTTAAGTCCTAGTGCGGTAGCTGATTTGGTAGGTATGTTTTCATGGGGGGCAATCAGTGAAGCCTCTCTCAGGCAGGGGGGAAGTGCGCTGGGTAAGATGCGCTATGAGGGTTGGGAATTGTCGCCCCTATTCAATTTAGCAGAGGATTTTAGCCGAGGAAATGTACCCCGTTTTAATGGTTTTGGCGAAATTGCTCCTTCTTATCTACCTCTAATTCAAAAGGGCAAATTAGTCAATACTTTGATTAATCGTCGCACGGCAAAGGAGTATAATATCACGGGTAATGGTGCTTGTGTGGGTGAGTCTTTACGCACCCCTGTAGTTAGTGGCGGTAATTTATTCGCTGACGATATATTAAAAGAAATTGATACAGGATTATATATCAGTAATCTACATTATTTGAATTGGAGTGAGCGCGCTGGGGGAAGGGTAACGGGTATGACTCGTTATGGTTGTTTTTGGGTGGAAAATGGCGAAATCGTGGCAACTATTAAGGATATACGCTTTGATGATTCTTTTTATCGTTATTTCGGCGATAATTTAATCAACCTCACGGATTTTGTCGAGTTTATTCCCTATATTAGCAGTTATGGTCATCGTTCTTTAGGGGGTTGCACTGTGCCGGGGGCGCTGGTAGCTGATTTTTGTTTTACTTTGTGATACTCACACCATCACAATCTTTGATTTAATGGGATAGGTGATTCTTGCTTCATTGCCACTTAAATATAGCAATCCTTTGTAATTTGTGAGAATTTAATAGAAAATAATACTCTCCTCGCCCACTGGGAGAGCAGGGTGTTTTCAAAGTCAGGATCAAAATTGATTTGTTTTTGACAAGAAGACAATATAAGGATGATCCCCCCCAACCCCCCTTAAAAAGGGGGGAGATTCAGGGAGACAGGAGGATTTTTTACTATTAATTGATTTATTAGTAGTTAAAAACCTCTGAATTTCAGATTATTGGCTAGTTTGAGAAACTAACATTTTTGAGAATGAAAACGCCCTGCTCCCAACCGCAGGGGATTTTCAAAGTCAGGATCAAAATTGATTTGTTTTTGACAAGAAGACAGGTTGACAGGGAGACAGGAGGATTTTTTACTATTAATTGATTTATTAGTAGT
Organism: Cyanobacterium sp. T60_A2020_053; assembly: GCA_015272165.1. Classification (NCBI taxonomy): domain Bacteria; kingdom Bacillati; phylum Cyanobacteriota; class Cyanophyceae; order Chroococcales; family Geminocystaceae; genus Cyanobacterium; species Cyanobacterium sp. T60_A2020_053. The sequence goes on along the minus strand of JACYMF010000008.1, from coordinate 195,674 downwards.
TAAAAACCTCTGAATTTCAGATTATTGGCTAGTTTGAGAAACTAACATTTTTGAGAATGAAAACGCCCTGCTGGGAGAGGGGTTGGGATGAGGGCAGATTTTCGTCTAGGCATCAAATAAATTAGTAATAATATATTTTGTTTTTTCTTCTAATTTTTGCCAATTTAATTCCCCTTGATTATTGACTAAATCATCATCAATTTCTACCGTTTGGTTTTCGTCATAAACATAGTTTTTAAAACACACTTGAAAGCAGATTTTCCAAACATTCGTCTCTTTTACTGTGTCACCTTTTTTTTGAGTAACAATATAACTAGGAAAAGGCTCATTTATTTCCTGATAAGTTATTTCCCATGCTGAATCTTCAGCAATTTTCCTAATATTATCAACTACTCGAATAAATGTAGGTTGCATGATGACGCGCGCTTTTTCATAATCTAATCTAGTTTTAAACTTTGGGATAAGCATTGTTAAATTTTTTTTGTGATGATTATTTTTCTAACTATAAAAATAACTCGAATAAAAAGGGTAATTTTTTTGAGTTTTTGATAATTTATATTATTTTTTTTAACTAATAAGCCTACCTCAAGAATCGATAAAGATAATTGCTTAAAACTGATCTCTACATTCTCATTAATTAAAATTAATATATCATTGACTTGTCCTAAAAAAAAATATGATTGTATGAGTTTTAGGCAAATTGTTAAAATAGCTATACTTAGTAAACAATTAATTAAACAAACAAGAATAACTTGTAAGTTATCGTCAAAAAAAGAGTTAATCGGTAGTTGGCGAAATACTAATAGTAACAAAATAAAATGATCGATAGTAAATAATAAGTTTCCGCAACCCGTTCTGACAAAATATCACTGTAAATTAAAGTTGTTATAATAGTTTGAATATGTATTATTGATAACTTAACAGATTATGACCCGTAATTATTATTTTGACAGTGAAGCAAAAAAAAGTTTTGAGTTACCCGGTGCTAAACCTCATTATAATCCACATCGTTACGGGCAGGTACAACATATTTTCTTGGATTTAACATTGGATATTCTTCAAGAAAAATTTAATGGTGTTTGTACCATTACTTTAACCCCAATTCGTTCTAATATTACTCAATTAAAACTGGATGCAGTTGATTTAGAAATCAAGTCAGTATTAGTTAATAATATCAATCAAAATTTTGATTATGATGGAGAAATTTTAACAGTTAATTTGTTACAGGTGGAGGGCGCTGATGATTTGCAAATAGCCATACAATACTCCAAAGAAAAGCCTCAAAGAGGTTTATATTTTATAGCGCCCTCCACCAATTATCCTCATAAACCGAGCCAAGTTTGGACCCAAGGGGAAGATGAAGATTCTCGTTTTTGGTTTCCTTGTTTTGATTATCCGGGGCAGTTGGCAACTTCAGAAATTAAGGTAAAAGTTCCAGCAGAATATACAGCTATTTCCAATGGAGAATTAGTCAGCATTCAAAAAGTAGAAGATAGTAAAATTTATCACTGGGTACAACCTCAAATTCATCCTACTTATTTAATGACTTTAGCTGTGGGCAAATTTGCTAAAATTGAAGATAAATACAATGATATTCCTGTGGATTATTATGTGGAAAAGGGCAAAGAAAAAGAAGCAGTCATCAGCATGGGAAAAACTCCTCGGATGATTGACTTTTTTAGCAAGAAATATGGTTATGATTATCCTTTTTCTAAATATGCCCAAGTTTGTGTGGACGATTTTATATTTGGGGGGATGGAGAACACTTCTACTACTTTATTGACAGATCGTTGTTTATTGGATGAGCGAGGGGCGCTGGATAACTACAATACAGAAAGTTTAGTAGCGCACGAATTGGCACATCAATGGTTTGGGGATTTAGTGGTGATTAAGCATTGGAGTCACGCTTGGATTAAGGAGGGCGCCGCTTCCTATGCTGAGGTATTATGGACTGAGCATGAGTATGGCAAGGATGACGCTAGTTATTATTTACTAAGAGAAGCACGGAATTATTTGCAGGAAGATGCTTCTCGTTATCGGCGCCCGATTGTAACTAATATATACCGTGAAGCTATTGAATTATATGATCGTCATTTGTACGAGAAGGGCGCTTGTGTTTATCACATGATTCGAGGTTTATTGGGTGAGGAATTATTTGATCGGGCAATTCATACTTTTATTAATAATCATGCTCATCAAACGGTAGAAACTATCGATTTGTTACGCTCCATTGAGAAAGCAACAGGTTATAATTTAGGGGCGCTTTTTGATCAATATGTTTTTCGTGGTGGACATCCTGATTTTCAGGTAAGTTATAGTTGGGATAATGAGTCAAATTTAGCTAGTGTAACGGTTAAGCAAACTCAAGCTAAGGAAGAAAATGGCAAATATATTGATTTATTTGAGTTAAAAATTCCTCTTGGTTTTGGTTACTTTAATCAAGAAACAGGAGTTAATTTAAAAGAGTTTTCTTTAAAGTTAAACAAACCTGAACAAACCTTCTATTTTCCTTTAGGTGAAAAGCCAGATTTTATCAGTTTTGATGTTAATAATTATCACTTAAAAACCGTTAAATTAGAATATGGTTTTAGTGAATTAAAAGCGCAATTAAAATTTGATCCTGATCCCATTTCGCGCATTTACAGCGCCCTCACCCTTGGCAAAAAAGGTAATCTTGAAGCAGTGAAAACCTTAAAAGAAGCATTTTTAACCGAAAAATTCTGGGGTGTAAAAGTAGAAATTGCCAAACAATTAGGCAAAATCAAATTAAATCAAGCCATGGAAGCGTTAATGGAGTTTAGCACAGAAGCAGACCACCGAGTGCGCCGTGCGGTGGTGGGCGCATTAGCGAAGCATAAAACTGAAGCCAGTTATCAACTTTTACGGAAAATTGCTCAAGAAGGTGACCCTAGTTATTATATCGAAGCGGACGCTATTGCCTCTCTCGGCTCATTGGTGACGGGTACTCTTTCAAATAAACAAAATGAGGTGATCGAGCTTTTAAAGGACATCTTGAAGACCAGAACAGGCTTAAATGAAATTGTTAGGGGAGGGGCGCTGAATGCCCTAAGTAAATTAACCACATCATCGGAAGCGGCGCACCTCATCGCAGAATATACTCAGTTGGGTATTCCTCAACCGTTGCGATTAACGGCAATTCGTTGTTTAGGTGCGGTGGCAAAAGGTCAAAAACCTGAGCAATTAACTTTGATTTTAGAACAGTTTGAAGAAATCATGAAAGATACTTTCTTTTTGACTCAAATGGCGTTAATTTCTGGCTTGTCGCAAATCGAAAATAGTCAAGCTATTGATTTATTATCCACTTTAGCCGAAAGTAGCCCTGATGGTCGAGTGGTGAGGCGCGCTGAAGAAGCAATTAATCAAGTGCGCGGAAAATTGGGTAAAGATAAAAACCTCGAAGATTTACGGCAGAAAGTAGAAAAATTGCAGGAAGAAAACCAAGACTTAAAAAGCCGTCTCGGTAAATTAGAAGCTAAAGAATAGGGAAAAAAGACAAGGGGTTTAAACCCCTTGTTATGAACGATTAAAGTTTTATAAGTATGTTACAAATAAACTAATACCGTTTTGTAAATCATTAACTAAAAAGAAAAAAAATGAACTTAGAAATATTATTTAACATTGCCAATCTTTTTGTATTGCCATTTTGGTTTTTAATAATTTTTGTGCCAAATTGGTCAATTACTAAGAAAATTATGGAATCTTATTATATTTTTATTCCTTTAATCGCTGTTTATATTTATCTTTTTATTACGGGTTTAAATCCAGAATCTATCGAAAGTCTAGCCAATCCTGACTTAAATGGATTAGCTAAAGCCTTTAGCGATCCTACCATTACTTTTGCTGGTTGGGTTCATTTTTTAGTATTAGATTTGTTTGTCGGGCGCTATATTTATTGGCAAGGACAAAAAGAGAAAATTTGGACAATTCACTCATTAATTTTATGTTTATTTGCTGGACCTATTGGTTTTCTTTCTCACATTATTACCCGTGAAATTCAATCTAAATTTTTAGTCAAAGAAAAATTAATATCCTGATATTTTCTATCAAAATAACTTCTTTTTTTCTCTGCATGGTTTTAATTTCCATTGGCAAATCCTATTTAAAGAAAAAAGTAGGGTGGAGGGCGCCCTCCACCCCATCTATGATAAATTAGACTGAAACAGTAATGTTTTCCTGTCTAATTTGTGTGATAATTTGTTCTACTTTTTCCCTAACTTCCTCAGCCACTTGGCTATCTAAAAAAGTCAGACGAAAACGGCGCGATAACACATCTTCTGATTTTTGTGCCATCTCATAACGACACACATAAACCACCTCCGCAGTGATAAAAGGATATTGAAGAGTTAAGCGCTCTAATCCACACTCTTTGATAATATCAAGGATGACGGGCGCCCTCCCCCCATAATAATTAATCAAATGATGACGAATATCGGGTGCTTCGATAACTTCTTGTAACTGACTATCAAGGGTAGCAAAATCGAAATTTTCACCACCAGCTACTGGCAACATTTCCACATCAGTGGCAAAATTATCCTTTTGAGGTAATTGCTTAATAACTTGATTAACCGCATCCTTAGCCATTTTACGAAAAGTAGTCCATTTACCCCCCGTAATGGTAATCAAACCACTAGGAGAAGAAATAATTGTATGATCACGGGAAATTTTTGCGGTAGAATTAGCTTGATGGGTAGGAGAAACCAACGGGCGCAATCCACACCATGCCGACAACACATCTTCCCGACTCAACGGCTTACTCAAATACTGATTAGCATATTTTAATAGATACTGAATTTCTCCCTCTGTCGCTACAGGAGAATCGGTAACTTTTGCCTCTTCATCTGTCGTACCAATCAAAGTGAAACCGCGCCATGGCACAATAAAAATTACCCTACCATCATCAGTTTTAGGAATCAACAGCGCCCCTCGCCCCGGCGCAAACGACTTATCTGCTACAATATGAACACCAGAGCTAACTTTAAGTATATCCTGCGATTCAGCTTGATCTAAATGCCTAATGGCATCACTATAAGGACCTGTAGCATTTAATACTACTTGAGCGTTAATTGTAAAAATTTCCCCCGTCAACACATCCTTAACCTTAGCACCACAACAGCGATTATCTTCCTTGATAATTTCTAGCACTTCCAGATAATTAGCTAAAGCGCACCCCAAATCAATGGCTTTCATGGCAACTTCCACATTCAAACGCGCATCATCAAACTGCCCATCATAATACATAACACTGGCAATCATGCCTTCAGTATTTAAACTGGGGAATAACTCCAAAGTATCCTTGAGACTTAACACCCGACTGCGCCCCAAACTTTGTTTTCCTGACAAAAAATCATACATCAACAACCCAGAGAAAAAATAAGGCAGTTGCCAAAATTGATATAACGGGATAATCAAGGGTAAAGATTGCGCGAGATGGGGCGCCATTTCAATTACATTTTTGCGCTCAGATAAAGCATCTCGCACCAAATTAAGTTGATTTAAGTCAAACTGCTTAAATGCTTGTTCTAAATACCTTACTCCACCATGTAATAATTTTGTACTACGGCTACTGGTGCCAGAGGCAAAGTCAAAACGTTCTACCAGCGCAGTTTTTAAGCCCCGTTGAGTGGCTTCTACGGCAGAGCCTGTACCCGTAGCTCCTCCGCCAATAATTAGACAGTCAAACTGTTCATTTTTAAGTTTTGCTAATTGTTTTTCTCGTTCAATTAGTTTTATATTCATAACCTCAATACTGATAACTTCTTCTTCAGTATAGCTAAACCTTGATTTTACATAGCTTTTTAATCAATTATTCTTACTAGGCTTTGCTGAAAAAGTAGAGTCGTGGGAAGTGTGGGAAGTAAGAAGTGGATAGTAGAAAGGTTTATAAATCAAAGATTTTAGGATAATCATAGCCTGTTAAAAATTCCTAGTTTTCATCAATCACTTTTGATTTTAGGATGGAAAAAATACAGTATTTTTAGAGGAAAAAGTCAATTTATGACACTTTTTGTTATGTAGAATAGACTTTAAACCTTTATTTAGACAAGGGTTTTGATTTATTCAGCAAACCCTAAATACTTTGGCAGAACAAAAAAGTGCCCCTCACCCTCCTTTATTAAAAAAGATTGGCAAGGAGTTAAAATGAAAAATCTGATTAAAAAATAACATTTTTACCGTATTTTGTGCTTTGAACCCTAATACAGTCCATGTTTATTAAATTAATTGGCGAATAATTCCACACCTACCACCATTTCCTGATGAACACCATTACCATTACTATGTAATTGATGAATATTGCGACTCATTTCCCGCGCCTGTCGATAACTGTCAATTTCTCCTTTCTCAAAATAAAGTAAAGATGCTTTGCGTAAATCGTCCACTGCTTTTTGTTTTGTGCCAGTTTCTAGGTATAAAATACCCCGTTTATGATAGGCTTCAGCATAACGAGGATCTTTATTAATTGCTTCAGTATAATCCGCAATAGCGCCCGCCAAATTACCCAAACGATAATGACTATTTGCCCTTGCAAACAAAAATGACGCAGATTCAGGCTTAACCCGTAACTCTTGAGAGAGATTTTCTACCTGTTGTAAATTATTAACAACTTCATTAATACTTTTTGCTTGAGCATCTATACGCCCCACCTCCGCCGATAACTTATCATTGACATCGATAATACTATCATTAAGTTTAGTTTTAGCATTATCTAATTGATTACCAAAATCAGCTTTAAAACTAACCAAACTATTACTCAACTCTTGATGATTTTCTTCCAATTTAGCCATCAAATCGTCAATAGTTTTTTCTTGACGGTTAAAACTATCAACCAAAGTCTCATGATATTGTTTACGACTAAAAACATTACAACCAACCCCAATAGTAGCGCCCACCGACAACGGCACAACATTGCCCATGACAGCAGAAACCACAGCGCCCACCGTCGTCACACCTAAACCTACATAACCCAATACATCAGCTTGTTTTTCCATAACTTTTTTAAACCTCTTAATAACTAATAATCAAAAATGACATTTTCCTCCCCCCTTAAAAAGGGGGGAATGAGGGGGGTTAACCTTGTGACTAAACCAAAACCGCGCAATTAAGCTCAAAAATAGGAATTGCCAACTTAGCTTCTTCAGGAGTCAAAAACTGAGGAATCACTTTTAATAAAGCATCGTAAGTATCCTGATTATCACCCTCAAACTTGAAGGCTTGGGAGATAGTTTGAAACCATAACAGCATATTAGTGCGGAAACGCTCCATATCATCAAACAACAGCGCCGCCGCCGAATAGCGCAATAAATCAACCAAATCCCTTAAACAAGTGGCGTAATAATTCTCAAACTCAGGATTACGTTTGATTTTTTCATCTTTTACCGCTTTAATAATTTGTTTCGCCGAATCTCTAATTTTGATGTATGCACTCTGGCGCAACTCTTGAGTTTTGAAATAATCTTCCAAAAAAGTTAACTCATAATCTTGAGCATAGCGCCCGTCAGCCTCTAAAGTTAACTCAGCAAATTGTTTTAACATGATTGTAAACTCCTGTTGTATTAGTATTTTTCACTTTATCTCCTCCCTTCTCAAGCAGGGCGTTTTCATTCTCAAAAATGTTAGTTTCTCAAACTAGCCAATAATCTGAAATTCAGAGGTTTTTAACTACTAATAAATCAATTAATAGTAAAAAATCCTCCTGTCTCCCTGAATCTCCCCCCTTTTTAAGGGGGGTTGGGGGGGATCATCCTTATATTGTCTTCTTGTCAAAAACAAATCAATTTTGATCCTGACTTTGAAAACACCCTGCTTCTCAAGGGGGTTAAAATCCCTCACCCCACCCCCTCTCCCAAAGGGCGAGGGGAGAAAGATGAAGTAGGTTGGGTTGAGATAACGAAACCCAACAATCAAAAAGGTATCAAGCCCTAAATAGCGTCTTCAGTTTGGGCGAGATACTGATTAACTTCCCCTTTTGTATCCTGTAATTGACTAATCATCGACCGAGTAATCAACTTGCCTTCTTCCACAAGAATTTTGCCAGAAATGGGATGTAAGATATTATTCTGCGCCCTGCGCCCAATCAAAGCATCAATATCGTCAATTTGCGAAAGATACATCCCCGAAGGCAACTCGATAACTACCCCTTCCCCAATTACCCGCGCTTGACAAGCAAGACGAGAATTCATTTTACAAGTGGTAATAACTTCCAACGTGCGCTTTTCTCGGCGGTTGAGAGGCGATAAACTTTCCATCCCTTCCTTAATGTAAACGTGACAGGTGGAACACATCCCCCTACCGCCACACTCTTGAAGTACGTTAAGATCATTTTTCAGCAATCCCGATAATAAATTATCATTGGTTTTAATTGCTGTTTCCATACCGAGGGGATCAAGTTTAATTGTTTTTGCCACTGCTTATACCTCAAAAAATTCTCTGCTTTGTTAATAACATGAACCAAAAATCAAGGGATCATTCGATTAAATCTCCCCGCTTCCTAAGGGGGGCGTTTTCATTCTAAAAAATGTTAGTTTCTCAAACTAGCCAATAGTCTGAAATTCAGAGGTTTTTAACTACTAATAAATCAATTAATAGTAAAAAATCCTCCTGTCTCCCTGAATCTCCCCCCTTTTTAAGGGGGGTTGGGGGGGATCATCCTTATATTGTCTTCTTATCAAAAACAAATCAATTTTGATCCTGACTTTGAAAACGCCCTGCTTCCTAAGGGGGGATAAAAGCCCTCACCCCCAACTCCTCTCCCACAGGAGAGGGGAGTAATTAACCAGCAGTATTACGACAAAAACGCTCCATAATAGTTAAGTGATCATCACCATCTTCTAACCACTGTTTACCTTGTTTGATTCTGTCTTCCAAACCGATAACAAAATGATTAGCTTCAGCGCCCATCGACTCACAGCTAGTTTGCAGACACCCCAACTCCTCCCCAGTTAACTGAGAGAAGAAAGAAGCTAAAACCCCTGCTTCCGTTTGACAAGAAAAACGCTGATTTGGGGGTGCCGCCATAGCAAAAGGTGAATTAACACTTCTTACCACAATAAAACCCTGAGAATAATAGTCAAAATCAAAATCAGCCACTCCCCAGCCATGGGTTTTCCAGCATTGTTTTAGAGAACTGATAAACTCAATCATCTCCATATCAGCCAAAGCCTTTTCGTAGTATTCACTAATTTCCAGCACAAAACGGCGGTAAAAGTTTTTACCCCACCAGCGCCCGCAGTTGTATAATACAACCCCAGAGGCTTGACCGATTTCCTCCTCCAATCCCTCATACATTCCCTGTAAAAAGACTTCAGGTAAAGCGATTAAACGAGAACCTTGTCTGGTTTCCAACAAGCCTAACTCAAAATCACCTTGTACATAGGCATCGGGGGCAAAATAATTACCCTTAATGGGTTGCTTGGCGATTAAATCCGCAATAGAAATCATACTCACTTCCTCTTATACGGTTACTTGATCGTTAATTAAATAATTTTTAGCTTGGCTTAAAAACGGTTTGATGTATTCTAGTCCGGAGGGCGCTGGTAATACTTTAGCTAACTGTGCCAATAAAGAATCATAAACCGCTTGATCAATTTCCCTCGATTGACGCACCGTGACAATATCCGTCAACCATTCCAATAAGCGACGCTCTAAAAACTCAGGATTATTGAGTAACATTGCCATAGAAGCGTAGCGCATGATTAATAACCAATGTTGTAGAGAAGTTTCTAAGTCTTTTTGCGCCACTCCCGACATTTTTTCTAACAATTTATCGGCTACGGGTTGAAATATGTCGATCTCCTTATCTCTAATTAACTTATAGACTTTCAATTTAGCCTGTAAACCGGTGACGTGCGCTGATAAACTCTCTAAATTTTCACTTTGCAGATAACTATATTCTGCCTGGTGAATTAATGCTTGTAATTCTGGATACATAGATTATTCTCCTTACTTAAAATAAATCCGATAAATCACCAAGATTTAACTCTTGTTTCGGTTGAGAAATTCTTTTTTTTGTTTCCATCACTGGATTTTGAGCTACCATAGCAGGGGAAACTATCTTTGTACCCTCCCATTTCATAGCTTGGAAAAAATCACTCACTGACACTTTTAAAGAAAAAGTGAAATTTTCCTCTACAGCGCCCGTCACCGGCATATTAACCGCCATTTTTTTGACACCGCGCCAATTATGATGGGTAAAAAAATCTTTCACCGTCAGATCCAAACTAGGAATAAAATCATCATTAGTAGTTGACTGCTCAACCACTTCCATCGCTTTCTTTAAACCTTGCCAGTTAGCTTGGGCAAAAAATCTACCGACACTAATTCCTTTTGATAATTGCTTGATTCCCATTAGATACATTGTTTTCCAGTGTACAAATGCCACTGTGTATTAATTAATAATGGACAATTGGTAATGATTTTTTATTAACTCCTTTCCTTAACGCTCCTCTCCTGTGGGAGCAGGGCGTTTTCATTCTCAAAAATGTTAGTTTCTCAAACTAGCCAATAATCTGAAATTCAGAGGTTTTTAACTACTAATAAATCAATTAATAGTAAAAAATCCTCCTGTCTCCCTGAATCTCCCCCCTTTTTAAGGGGGGTTGGGGGGGATCATCCTTATATTGTCTTCTTGTCAAAAACAAATCAATTTTGATCCTGACTTTGAAAACGCCCTGCTGTGGGAGAGGGGTTGCGGTGAGGGTATTATTACTTCATATATTCCCCATTGACTAATTTCTTCTCAATATCCCTAGCGCCCGCCCCCTCATTGTGCCAGAAGGTAGCAGCATCAATGCGATCTTGTTTTCCCAACAAAAACTTACAATAAGTTTCTCCCATGGAATAACACTGAATTTCGATACAGTTTAATTTTTTATTAATAAAACGACTGAAAAATCCAGCCATTAATCCAGCGTAAATGTGACACACAGGCTTACCCACATCGCCGAGGGTGCGCGCTACGGCGGAATCGAAAATATTAACAAACATAAAACCGTTTTTCTGCTCACTCAAATCTACATCCCAGTTGCCCCATCCTTGAGTAGTAAAAGGCCACCACCACGCTTCTAAGACATAGAGAAGATTCATCTTATGAATATCCTTGTCATACTCATATTCTTTTTGAAACCAATTCATGAAAAAGTCCGCATCTCTAACTCCCCATGCCTTGCCGATGTTATACATCACGACACTAGACGCAGGTCCAACTTCTTCTTCCAAACCTTCAATCAAACCAACGATGAAATCTTCCGTAACTAAAACGTTGCGAGAATCATTCCAATCATTGATACTGCCATTAACAGGGTCAAAATGAAAAAAATCTTCTATGGTATAGTGATCATGTTTTTTTGGATATTTACTTTTCCATAAATTTTGAGAAATTTTTTCAACAGTTCGACTTGGTTTTATCGGTGTAAAAGTCATAGATAAAATATCCCTAATTAAGTAAATTAATTATTAGTTAAAAATTATTTCAAATCAACCTATTTATACTTTAATATCTTTTGATGTTAAGAGTTAAATTATTAAATATTTCTCAACATTTGCTTTACAGTTCTTCACTTCATACCACTTGCTTCTTTAGCAATGACTGAATAGTTAAATGTTTGTCTTCAATAATATTTGGCAAATCTTGGACAATTATGGAACATTTTTTAACAAAAGAATTAGTCCATTTTTCCAACCATTTTAATTGAATCATTGTAGCTTGTTGATTTGATGATCCTGAAAAGGTAATTTTACTATTTTTGTCCATAGTAAAACCCTGTAACCATTCCACTTCAGGACGAGATTGTTCAAAGTTTTTCGCCGTAATAGTTCCCCCTAAATAACGACTGGTAATACTAGCAATATTTTCCAAATTACTAATCACATCCCCAATGGTGACTTTATGGCTCATAGCGCCCTCAAACGAGGAAACAATTGCCATGCCTAGTTTTTCAGGCTCAAAACCCCGATCAAAACGGGTGGCACTATCATAGACAGCACTTCTAAAGTTGGCACCACTGAGGTGGGCGCCGTTGAGGAATGCGCCACAGAGATCCGCTTTACTAAAATCAGCACGAGTCACAAAACTACCGGTTAAATAAGCCTCTTTTACAATTGCTTTACGCAAATTAGCTTTAATCAGATAGGCTTTGATGAAATAAGCACCCGTCAAGTTAGCGCCCGTCAAATTAGCGCCCGTCAAATTAGCTTCATTAAAATAACAATTACGCAAATCAGCGTTACTTAAATCAATATCTCTCAGGTCAGCATAACTAAGATCAGACCCTTGTAAATTAATCCCTCTTAGCTTTGCCCCTCGCAGATCAATACGCCTTAACTGTTGCTTAGGAAAGTCTCTCTCTCCTAAATTGTAGTAATTTTTAATATCAATGTTGCCTATGACCATGCTTATTTCCTCTTTTTTCAATGCGTGTAGTTTATTTGTAACTTTAGAGTATTATTTAGCTTTTAAAAATTTAATTTTGTACTAATAATCACATGATAACAGGTAAAAACTCAAAAATATATGTTGGGGATCAATGTTTTACAAAAATTCATGTAATGAGATGAAAAGATATATTTGTAAAGGATAGAGCTGTATTTATACTTAGTTATTTTCACATAAAAAACAATTTTATATTATCTTTAATTAGTCACTTAATAATTACTTAAGTAAGAGTTAATAGTGTAGAATTTTTCTACATAGGTTATGGTAAGTGTCATTTCATTCACTATTCTTCTCAAAAACACAAAGGGCAAAGGTAAACTAAAAGATATTTGACATTGCCGTTAAATTTGCTCACGTTTAAACAAATGGGGTTCTAAACCCTCTATTTTTTGAGAAAAAGGACAAAGTAACAGAGCAGAGCTGATTTATTCTTAAACTTCTAATTTAGATAGAGTAGAAACTACGGAGTTAGGAATGATTTACGGGACTAAAGCCAATTTTATGTAATAATTCTTAAAGAACTTTTAAGATTTACCCCAATAAAGTCATGAGTGAAGCAGGAAAAAATGAGAAAACCTTAGCAGAACAAGCCCCAGCCAGTTATGAATGTCGCTCCTGTGGCTATCGTTATGTACCAAGTAAGGGTGATTTACAAAATAATATTAACCCTAATACAGAGTTTACTGATTTACCGAAATCATGGCGTTGTCCTGTGTGTAGCGCCCCTCAACCTGCTTTTGTCAATATCGGTGCAACGGATGCGCCTTCTGGGTTTGCAGAAAATTTAGAATATGGTTTTGGCGTTAACAATATGACTCCCGGTCAAAAAAATCTCCTAATTTTTGGCGGTTTAGTCATCGGTTTCTTATTTTTCATTAGTTTTTACTTTACAAATTAAATTATTCAGGTATAAAAATTAATTATGAATCGATTATTAAAAAATTTAAAGCAAATTGGCATGGTGCTAATGATTGGTTTATTGTGTGTCAGCTGCGCTTATGCCCCTGCTTTGGAGACAAATCCTTGGGAAACTATTACCCTTGATACTGATGCGACTTTTGCTGATGTGGCTTTTACAGATGACAAAAATCATGGTTGGTTAGTGGGTACAAAAGCCAGTTTATTTGAAACTTTAGACGGTGGCGATACTTGGCAATCAAAAACCCTCGACATTCAAGAAAAAGAAAGAATTACTTTTACTGGTGTTAGCTTTTATGGTGATGAAGGCTGGGTAACGGGTGAGCCTTCGATTCTTTTACATACTACCGATGGCGGTGAAAATTGGCAACGGATTCTCCTTAGTGACAAGTTACCCGGCGCCCCTAACGATATTATTGCTTTAGCGCCCTCCACCGCCGAAATGGTGACTAATTTAGGGGCAATTTATGAAACGAAAGACGGCGGTAAGACTTGGCAAGGTTTGGTGGAGGGCGCTGTGGGGGTGGCTCGTAATATCAATCGCTCCCCTAGCGGTAAGTATGTGGCAGTCAGTGCGCGCGGTAATTTTTACTCCACTTGGCAACCGGGAGATACGGAATGGACTCCCCATCAACGTAATTCATCTCGTCGTTTACAAAATATGGGCTTTTTGGATGATGACAGACTTTGGTTAATTGCCAGAGGTGGACAAATTCAACTCAGTAAATCTAATGATTTTGAAAATTGGCAAGAACCCATTAACCCTGAATTTTCTACCAGTTGGGGCTTTTTGGATATGGCGAAGGGCGCTGGTAATCAATTATGGTTAGCAGGTGGTAGCGGTAATTTATTAGTCAGTGAAGATAACGGTTTAACATGGTTAAAAGATCGTGATATTGAAACCGTTGCTTCTAACTTATATAAAGTTGTTTTTTCCGGTGAAGATCAAGGGTTTGTTTTAGGTCAAAGAGGTATTTTACTAAAGTATAATCCCAGCAAAAATACTACCGTTATTGAGGAAGAAACTACATAATCGATTAGACCTCCCCAAAATTAGCATTTTTCTAGGGTATTTCGGGCTTCTAGCCCGATAACCATATAGCAATCCTAAATCATTAGACCTCTCCAGAAATTCTAGTTTATCGACAGGGATCATTTAGAAAACATTAGTAATTTATGAAAATAACATTCAAATTGATTCCTAAAATAATTATTGGAGATGTCTATTTGTGGAAAAACCCTCTTCAATTCCCCCTTTTATTAGAAAATATTACTCCCCTCTCCTGTGGGAGAGGGGTTGGGGGTGAGGGTAAACCATTTTGATACTGACTTTGCAAATCCCAGACTTTTAAAATTATTTTTATCTATTTTCAATTCAATTTTATGCTTAGAAAAATACCCCTCGCTCTCGTCGGTTTAATCGTTGGACCAATTTTAACTTCAGTTGGTTTTTATGCTTATTTTGTTGGTAATTCTACTCTCAATTTAGCTGGTTTTTTTTATGGTATTCCCTTACTATTAGGGGGATTAGCCCTCAAAGCATCGGAATTAAAACCGATTCCCTTCGCTCAACCTACCACCCCAGAAGTCCTTAAACTAAGAGAAAGTCAAGCTACCTATACTCAAAATCAACTGAGAAAGGATGTCACGCGCTATCGTTATGGGCAAGAAGTGCATCTGGATTATGCTTTACAAAAGCTAGGTTTCAGCACTACGGATGAACTGCGCCCCATTTTAACTACGATTCAGGAAGTAGAGTTAGATGGTCATTATACTTTAATTTTACAGTTTGAATCACCTTTAACTCGTTTTGATATTTGGCAAGAAAAATTAGACAAAATTACTAAGTTTTTTGGTCCTGATATTGAAGCAAAAATCGTTGATCATGATAATGGAATGATTGACCTCGTATTAATTTCCACCGTTTTACAAGAGCAAAATTAAATAATTGAGGCTCTTCTACTTTGAGTATGATAAATTATGTCTAAAAAAAGGTGTCAGGTATTAGGTAAAATGCAAACCATAAAGTTATAACAATTGCATTTTAAAAATACTAAAACTATTATATATCAAAGGTTTTGTTCGTTATTTATTATTAATTTTTCATAACTATTGCAGAAGAGCCATAATTGATTATCCATTGTCCATTGTCAATTATCCATTTGCTTTCACGACTTCACTTTTTCAGCACTGCCCAATTATCTTCCTTTCTACTTATCTAAAAAATTATGTTAAATTACGTTTGGTTTGCCATGATAGCGGTTTCGGTAGTGGTAGGGGCGCTGACGGGTAAAATAGATGCTGTCACAGAAGCCGCCATCAGTAGTGCTGAGTTAGGGGTAGAGTTGGCCATCGGTTTAATTGGCATCATGGCATTATGGCTCGGCATTATGAAAATTGCTGAAGTGGCTGGTTTAATTGATATAGTTGCTAAAGTAGTACGACCGATTACTATTTGGCTATTTCCTGAAATTCCTCCCGATCACCCGGCGGTTAGTGCTATGGTACTGAATATGTCGGCGAATGTACTGGGGTTGGGTAATGCGGCCACGCCGTTGGGTTTGAAAGCGATGCAGGAGTTACAGAAACTTAATCCTAATCCCGACACAGCTACTAATGCCATGGCAACTTTTTTGGCGATTAATACCTCCAGTGTGCAGTTGATTTTACCAGCTACTGTGGTGGCGTTGATGGGCGCTGAGGCTAGTGATATTTTTATCCCTACCATTCTCGCTACTTCCTGTTCTACCATTGCTGGAGTGGTAGCTGTTAAATTTTTATCAAAGTTATCCTATTTTCAAATTAATGAAACTGACTCAGATAGTGATGAGTAAAGATTCTCTTTGCGCCTTTGCGCATCGAGGCGAGAAACAAAAAATGTGGTTTATTACCTCAGTTCGATGCAAGAATGCCTGATAAGGGTAGGTTTCAGGTTGCAGGTTGCAGGTTTCAGGTGTAATTTTCAGACGATGATCTAATTCGATCACAAAATTGAACTGAAAAAATCAATTAAGATATATTTTTTGTCAATTTTTTCACCTAATACCTAACACCTGATACCCGACACCTTTACAGCACCGAAAATTTTATCTCGAACTCAGGTTTTATTAATATAGTTATTTTAACGGCTAAAGCCCTATACGGGTTGAATAATATTCAACTCCTACGAGGCAAAAGAAAATAAATTCGGTCGATGTCTAATATCAAGTTCGGATAATCTGTTATACAAGATAATATCTTCGCACTTTACCCACCGTGTAATTCATTACACGGAACCAATGGTATTGCGTTCAATAAATTGAACTGAGATGTTGATCTTACTAATTTATAAGTTATCAAATGGACTTGATATAAGTAAGTAAGCAAAATTAATTGTGACTTTTATTTTTCTCAAAGCTATAACAACAAGGGGTTTAAACCCCTTGCTTATATACAATTAATTTTGTACGAGAACTTATTTAACATTAACCGAAAGAGGTATTTCTTCCACTTTGGGTAACTTTTCTAAAGTGAGACGAGGAGAGGCAGAAACTCCCGATAGCCTTTTCAATAGTTGTGGTCGAGGGTCGTGTAGTAAATAGATAATTTCATCTCCTAACTTCCATTCTTCGGTGGATTGGACTATCTCTAACTTGTCTTTTCTTTTTACCAGTAATGGTAATAATTCCCCTCCGGTAATTAAGGCTTGGAGGTGAATTTGTTGAAAATCAATGGCTTCTCCCTCACCCCTAATCACAGTTTTACCGAGACGAAATAACCCATCGTTAATGTATTGATTCCAAGTTTTGATTTGTATATCGTTAATAAAAGGTTGGGCTATTTTTTGCTTATTAGCTTTAATATTATTTTCTTTTTTCTCATTAGGAAAAACTGCTAATACTTTGGGGGGAGAAAATTCTTCGATGGCGCGCTGGGCAATCATCAAATTAACATCGCCATTATTTGTTAAGGCGACTAAAGTGCCTACGGAGGTAATTCCTGCTTTTTCCATGACATCCGGGTCTAAACCACTACTTTCAAACACAGGTAAATTATCTTGTTTGGCACGGTTACAAGCCTCTGTATCTGTATCAATCAAAACAACTGATTCTCCTTGACTTTGATAAATACGCCCCAATAAGCGCCCGATGGGATTACAACCGATAATAACAGCGCCCGTCGCCTGAGCCGATGTTATTCGTAACCATTTTGCTACTCGACCAGCAGTTAAACCCTGAGCAAACACCGTCATCATAATGGTGAGAAAGACTAAACCCTTAATAGATTGACCACCATTGATACCGTTTTGGGTTAATAGAATAGAGAATAAAGAGGCAACAGAAGCTGAAACGATACCCCTAGGAGCAATCCAAGCTATAAATAACTTTTGACGGCTATTTAAACCACTATTCCAAGTACAAATGATCACGCTTAAAGGGCGCACGATGAACATTAATGCCAATACGGTTAAAACACTGCCTCCACCTAGTGCAAAAATACTATCTATAGATAAATCGGCGGCGAGGAGTATAAATAAAACTGAAACACATAAAACCGTCAGTTGTCCTTTAAAACGTAGTAATAACCTTTCTTCGGGGATACCAGAAGCGCGCACCACAATACCAGCGATTACCGTTGCCATTAATCCCGACTCACTTAAAATCATTTGAGAGAGTCCAAATGTACCCCATACTCCGGCTAAAACCACTAAATTTTTTAATTCTTCAGGAACAAAATTAGCATTTTTTTGAAAATATCCTAAAAAATAGCCACTTAGCCCCCCGATTAGCGCCCCTATGCCCAAGCGAAATACTAACCTCGTGATAATATCGAGAGGATCAGCAGAACTATTAATAATGGTATCTAATACCACCACAGCGAGAATGGCGCCCACCGGATCAATTAAAACCCCTTCCCCTTCCAAAATTGTGGCAACTCTCTTATCCACCGCTACCTGTTTGAGGAGGGGCGCTACTACGGTTGGACCAGTTACAACCACCAAAGAAGCGTATAAAAAGGCAATTTCCCACGGAAATTCAGCGAGGAAGTGCGCCGCTACCCCCCCACAAAGAAAAGTAATTAAAGTACCGATAGTGACGAGATTGCGTAAACTGCCCGATACCTTATCTAACTGACGCAATTCTAGGTTTAATCCCCCTTCAAAAAGAATAATCGCCACCGCTAGGGCAACTAAAACCTCTAACCCTACCCCCAACAACTCAGGTTGCAGAATACCTAGCATATCTCGCCCTAAAATTACTCCGAAAATGAGTAAAAAGACAATACTAGGTATTTTGAAATATTCCCCGAATACCTGAGAGCTAATTCCTGCGCAAACAGTGATAATGATTTGTAGGGTAAGGGTAAAAGATTCTTCCATCGTTAATGAAGGTAATTACCTAATGTTATGATTTCGTTCATATATATTAACTTACTTACTCAATATAAACTCAGTTTGATTTGAACTGATTGCTTGAAAATATAAGGGATTTTAATTACAAGGTAAGGGGTTTAAAGCTCTTGTTAAAAGTTTTTATCTGGAACTTTCGGTATAATTAGATGGCACTGAAAAGTGCATTCATAAGGACAAATGGACAATTGATAATGATGAAGTTTTGCTATCTTAGTGTATTATATGTAATCTCGTATTTAAACTACATTTTTATAAAAAAAGCGTAATTTTGTATATTTTTTGACGACTGTAGCCCGTCTTAACCTTGATGAATCAATATTTCTGAATTATTCAGCCCTAATTAAAGTGAAATTTTCACATTTATTTACTGATGGAAGAAAAGAAAAAAAAGCCATTACTACCCCGCATTTTTAGCAAATTTCAGCGCACCTTATCATCATTTTTAAGTGCCATTGCCTTGGCAGTAACAGGTTCAGTGCATATTCCAGAAATCGCCATTGGACCGATTGTGGGCGCTTTAATTACTTCTACTACTACCCTAATTTTAGGGGCGCTGACCATTTCCAACATTTTTAGTGAGCAATTTTTGTATAGACCACTACAAATTCAAGATAATAATGCTCAATATAACCTGGAATTAGAAAGTTATCGTCATAATATTCTCAGTAATTATCTTAATCAAATTACCCAATTAACTTTAAATTATTCCTCATGGCAATTACAGCAGGACTTTAACCTATTAAGAGCTGATACCCAAGCAACATTAGCTGAGTTAAATGGAGAAAGAAAACGCTATATGATCATTTTTTTGAAAGATACTCATTTAATCAGTTTTAATCAGTCTCAAGTATCTAATAATTTACTCAAAAATGCTAATTTACAAGAAGCTAAATTAGATAATTTAGACTTATCTTATAGTAATTTTTTTCAGGCTGATTTAACTAAGGCTAATCTTAATAAAACTAATTTTAAAAAAAGTAACTTTCAGGAAGCCAATTTAAGTGAAGCTACATTGATTAATGCTAATTTAGCTGGAGCTATTCTTAAAGAAACAGATTTAACTAAAACAAATTTAACCAATGCTTGTTATGATTTATTTACTAAATTTCCCATAGATTTTGACCCAGAAAAAGCAAAAATGAGGGAAATTAAACCCTTTACAGAATGCAAATTTATTACGGTTAGTAAAAATTAAAAAACTGCACTAATATAACCTAAATTCCACAGCATGAAATTGCTAAAAATAAGTCCAAAGGACTTGATTTACTTTTCGTGGAAAGATTAGAAGGCTTATAATGAGAAGTATAATAATTTTGTGAATAATTACAAGAAATTTTTTTTGATTGCCAATTTCTTTGACTAAATTTTTTTTTGAATGATTTATTTAGAGAAGATGGACTGTATAACATATTACCAACCATAGTTTGTTCTTTACTGGTTTTCGTTTTATGTTCGAGTGCATTAATATTTTTTATCACGTCTTGAACTTCTTTAAATTCATCCTGAAAATGTTGATTAATAAAATTTTCACCGTTGTTAAATGAATACAATCCACCAATAATCATTAATTTTTTTCCTGTTGATTTAATAAATTTAATTGTTGATAAATAGACTTTTCTTCTTGCCATTCAGGGGGAATTTGACTCACTTTTTCTTTCCCTGTTGGTTTATGGATAATTTTGCCTAATGGTCTAATTTTTAAATCATTATTGTAATACTTATTAATTCTATCTATTGTCACATTAATATATTCTAATTTTTGTTCACATCCTATGGCTTTTCTTTTATGTTTAATACTAGCAATAATTGACGAGCCTACTCCAGCAAAAGGATCAAAAACACGGTCATTTTCCTTTGTTAAAGCTAAAACACAGCGTTCTACTAATTCTATAGGATATTGACAAGGATGAATAGTTTTTTCGGGATGATTTGATTTTACATTGGGAATTTCCCATATTTCTTTTTCCCAATCTTGCAAAACTATTTCCCAATAATCAGAGGGGTTTTTTCCTTGTGGATTACCTGAAATTTGTCCCTTTTTTTCTCCTTTATAATGTCTTTTACCCGGATATTTTGCTGGAACTCTAACTGCATCCAAGTTATAATAATAATTATCAGTTTTACTAAACCATAAAATGGTTTCATAGCGCCCTGAAAACCTTTTAGAGGCGTGGAGTCCATGACCAAAATGCCAAATTATACGATTACGAAGTCGAAAATTAAAGTTTTTAAATATGGGATAATAATAAATATCTAAAGGATAAACTTCGCCATCTTTTACATAATTTCCTACTTGCCAACAAATATGACCATCATCTTTTAAAATACGATAAAATTCTTTAATAATTGATGATTGATTTACTAAATATTCTTCAATACTAAGATTTTTTTCATATTCTTTGCCCATATTATAAGGCGGAGAAGTAATAATTAAACTCAAAGATTTGTCGGGAATTGTTGATAAAAAATCTTTATTATCGCCATGATATAAAATCAAGTCACTGTTGGAATCATAACAATTTTTAATTTCATAATCATTGTTTAATATTGATTTCTGCATTGTTTAACTTCTAATTTGTTGAGAATTGAGATATTGATTAATAATTAATTGTTGTACCTTTACCAGCGCCCGATTCACCTCATAATTACGTTGGATGGGATTACGATTAAAAGAATCTTGCTCTTGAATTATCATCTCCACATCTTGGCGCACTAACCCTTCCAATAACCCCTTAGCGGCATTAAATAAACTATTTTTGATAAATCTCCTAAACCAAACAGGCAACTTATGTAAACGCCAAAAAGACTCAAGGGAAGTAAAATGAATCAAATAAGCCTTAGTGATGGTTTCATCCACAGGGCAAAATAAACAGTAAATTTTAAAATCCTGCCCCAAACTAGAAGCCCAATGAGGATAAACATAGCTTACCTTGAGAGGTTCAGGATGTAAACGCCGTAGTGCGGGAAAAAATAACTGGGAAATTGACCAAATTTTATCGATGCGATAATAACTTTGTGCGGAATATAAAACATCAACTCTTTTTTCAGAGGTTTCAATGTCTTTTAAAGTAGCTTCCGCCCATGCTTGGTAATTATCATGAAGATGCCCATGGTGCATATCCATTAAATTTTCAATCAAATAAGAATAATGTCCGGGGCAGTCAATTTCCGCTACACTAGCAATATAGTTCAAATGCTCCCATTCTGGTAAACCCATGGGCTGGATTTGGTCATAATCACCGTCACCGGGAAAAATCCAGATAAAACCATCTAACTCTTTGACGGGATAAGATTTAATTTTGCAAGTGGGGATTTTCTGATTTTCCGCTAAATATGGTACACCAGCGCACTCCCCCCCTCCATTAAATAACCAACCATGATAAGCACATTCAAGGTTATCATTAACCACCTTCCCAGAGCTTAATTTTACCTGACGATGGGGACAACGATCCTCCAACGCAATTACTTTCCCAGCGCCATCTCGATAAATGACTATATCTTGGTGCCAGAGACGGGCGCTGTAAGGTTTTGCGGTAATTTCGCTACTTCTAGCCACTACATACCAATGATTAAGGTTAATGCCACAAGTGCGGATATTCGGTTTATATTCTAATTGTCCCATTTTTCTAAAATACTTTTTACTAAAAATATACTTATCCCCCTCTCCTATGGGAGCAGGGTGTTTTCAAAGTCAGGATCAAAATTGATTTGTTTTTGACAAGAAGACAATATAAGGATGATCCCCCCCAACCCCCCTTAAAAAGGGGGGAGATTCAGGGAGACAGGAGGATTTTTTACTATTAATTGATTTATTAGTAGTTAAAAACCTCTGAATTTCAGATTATTGGCTAGTTTGAGAAACTAACATTTTTGAGAATGAAAACGCCCTGCTATGGGAGAGGGGTTAGGGGTGAGGGTTTCAAAATTAAATTATTCATTACTTATGGCGAATATAATCATACAAGCGCACATACTGCTTACCCGGCTGATTCCATGAGTAATCATACTCCATGCCCTGCTTTTGTAACTGTTCAAAATCCTTCGGAAAGTGATGCCATAAACCGATGGCGCGCGCCAAACCAGATTCCAACGCTGGGTAATCATTTTCATAGAATACGTAACCATTACGCTTTTCTGGAGCATGATGTTGATCATAATCCTTATCAAACACCGTATCCATCAAACCACCTACACCGCGCACCACTGGTACAGTACCATATTTTAAGCCGATCATTTGCGTTAATCCACAAGGTTCATACATACTAGGTACGACAATTATATCCGCTCCAGCATAGATGAGGTGCGCTAATTCTTCATGGAAACCCAACTCTAAATGACAATCGGGGTTGTTATTGAGAAAATCCTTTTCGTGGCGAAACCAATTATTAATCTCAGCGCCCGTCGCCGAACCCAATAATACAAATTGAGCATTATGATGGAGAGAATAATAGAGGGCATGATGTACTAACTCTACCCCTTTTTGATAGTCTAAACGACCCACAAACGCCACAATAGGCTTATTTTCATCCCTTAATAATAACCTTTCCCTCAGCGCCCGTCGATTTTTACTTTTACCTTCAAAATTTTCCATAGTATATTGAAAAGGAATATGAGTATCGATTTCAGGATTCCAGATATTATAATCAATACCATTAAGAATGCCATCAAATTTGTAATGATGTAACTCTAAAGTATGCCCTAAACCATAACTTACATCGCTATATCTCGCCTCCCAAGCATGATGAGGAGAAACAGTATTAACATGATTTGAGTAAACAATGCCACCCTTCATTAAGTTAATAGCAAAAGGGTTAAAATTATCCCGTAAACGCTCATAACTATAGTAGTAATTCTCATTATTTAAACCAGTAGCCTTTAATAACTCACCACCAGCGAAGCCTTGATGTTTAAAATTATGCACCGTAAAACATACCCTTTGATTAGCCATACCATGCCATTTGTAAATTTCATACAATAACACAGGCACTAAAGCCGTTTGCCAGTCATGACAGTGAATTATATCAGGGCGCTTATTACTGACTAACAAAAATTCTAGGGCAGCTTTGGAGAAAAAAGCAAAACGCATGGCATCATCATCACAGCCATAGTAACAACCACGATCAAAAAAATTATCATCGGAAAGAGGTTTAATGAAAAAGCATAACCTACCGTGAACCCAACCGCAATAAACCGAGCATTTTATTTCACCATCATACCAAGGCACTGCTAAATCTTGGTAAGCATCATGAAGCCCCCAAATATGGTCATAACGCATACAATCATACATAGGGAGGATAATTTCTACCGTATTACCCCGATTCTCAATTTCTCGACTCAAGCCATAAACAACATCACCTAATCCCCCAGCTTTGATAACTGGTGCGCACTCTGAAGCGATATGGACTATATACATAGAGAACTTTAACCCCTTACTTTATGTTATGCTTATTTTTGAAATTGATTATGTTATATCATAATATTTTAGATTGGGATAAAAAAGGGATTTAAAAAGACAAAGTTTAAAGGGCAAAGGGCGAATGTCAAACACCCAATACCCAATACTTAATTACGAAGCGAGGGCGACTTCGATCATTTGTTGTAGTTCACCATTTTGATATAATTCAATTAAAATATCGCTACCACCGACAAATTCACCGTTGACATATACTTGAGGAATCGTGGGCCATTGGGAATATTCTTTGATACCCTGACGAATGTCATAATCAGAAAGAACATCAAAAGTTTCAAAAGGTACACCAAGGGTATTTAATATTTGTACCACATTATTGGAGAAACCACATTGAGGCATTAATTTATTGCCTTTCATAAAAACAAAAACGGGGCTACTATTAACAATGTCATCAAGGCGCTGTTTTAATTCAGGTGTCATATTTTATCTATTAATCACTACTTTATCGCTACAGTTTTACTAAAAATCATAACAGATTTTTGATAATGGACAATGGACAATGGATAATGGAAAACTACTCATTATCTCTCCTTTCTCCCTTTCCTCCTCTGCTACCCTTTCTCCCCGTCTTCCTGTCTTTCTGTCTTCGATTACTTACTCATACTAGCCCAAGCGGAGGGGGTGAAAGTTTTTAAGGCTAAAGCATGGATAGCTTCAGATTGTAGCTCAGTGTGGAGGGCGCTGTAAACTAACTGATGTTGTTTTACCATAGTTTTCCCCTCAAAAGCACTAGATACCACTATAGCTTCAAGATGATCGCCACCGCCGGTTAAATCCCTTACTACCACCTCAGCATCCGGTAACTGACTTTTAATTGTGGTTTTGACTTGCTCTAAACTAACCATGTGTTATTACTTATGCGATATGTACTAAAAATTGCTCCCAAACAACTTCATTTTACCATCACTTTTATAATTTATATATTTTCTCTCCCTTCTCCCTTTCTCCCTTTCCCCCTTTTCTCCCTTTCTCCCTTTCTATTTAAAAGGTTGCCCCCACCATTGCCATGATTCCTTGTTGAAGGGCGCCCTCCATCGTAAAATTAACTCTTTTTCCAACTTTTGTCTAGTGACCCTATCAGGAGAAACAGCCCAATAAAAAGCCGACCTAATTATTACAGGTAAACTATACTTTCGATGTAAAAAAATATAACTATTAATATAGCTTTTGCAATCATGATTAATCCATCTTTGTTGAGGGGATAATTTAGTTTCACCAACGTATAATAATATTGGCAAATGTGTATCTAAAATAAAGTATAAACAATTTTCACTATTACCATATTGAGGTAAATTATAAAACTGATCCGTATGAGTTTTAAGAGTAAAAGGATTAATTAACTCAGTATCTAAATCATAGTCATCTTTATCCAGCAAATTAGCTTGTTTTACTTGAATATTAGCTGATTTTTGTTGATAATTAAAAATATTCCTCTTCCATTTTTTCAAATAATCCAAACTCATCGTAAATTCTTGTTTTAGTTTGGTTGTTTTTACTTGGTAGCTTGATTGATTGTCAAATAAACTAAGTTGTGATGAGTTACTTTGAGAATTATATTTCATGATCAAGCTATTCTAAATTTATATAACAACTATAGCAATCAGGAATGATTTATGAGAAATTTAAAATAAAGAAGATTATGGCACAATCTACCATACAAGGGGTTTTAAACCCCTTGTTATTAAAATTTAACTGTTGATAATCTCACAACTCAGATAGGATTGCTATATTTCTTTCTTCCTAGTTTAACCAATAATCCTACCTTACAGCACATTTCACATGAATAAACCAATAAACCACTTTTTTTGTTTCTCGCAAAGGCGCGAAGACGCAAAGGCAATCTTTGTGACAATCTAAAGTGTGGTTTAAGGAAATGAAAACTGCTTTAATTCACCAATGGGTCTTTTTTATTGAGATAGATTATCATAAAAATAAAGTATTAATAAACAAATAAATAATCATGGATAATAAACATCAATATCCTCCCGGTAATTTTGGTTTACCCGTAATAGGTGAAACTTTAAATTTTCTTTTTGATCCTAATTTTGCCAAGAAAAAAGCTGAAAAATATGGAGCCGTTTTTAAAACGAATATACTAGGTAAAAAAACTATATTTATGGGGGGAATAGAAGCTAATAAATTTATTTTACAAACTCATTTTGATTACTTTTCTTGGGAAAAAGGCTGGCCCCAAAATTTTAAAGAATTGTTGGGAAGATCATTATTTTTACAAGATGGAGAAGAGCATAAAAGAAACCGCAAATTACTTATGCCTACTTTTCATTCCAGCGCCCTCCACCATTACTTTGAAACTATGAAAATAATTATTCAAAGCTACTTGGAAAAATGGGAAAAAGATAAAAATTTTACTTGGTTTGATGAATTAAAGCAAATGACCTTTGAAATTGCTAGTGTGTTGTTACTAGGAGGTGAAAGAGGCGAAAATAATCGTTATTTATCACAACTATTTAGCGAATTAAGTGCTGGTTTGTTTACCTTTCCCATTAATCTACCCGGCACAAGCTATCATAAAGCTTTAAAAAGTAGAGATTTATTACTATGTCACATCGAAAAAGAAATTATTAAAAGACAAGAAAAACCGACTAATGATGCTCTAAGTTTATTAATTCAAACTAAAGATGAAGAGGGAAACAGCTTAAAAATAGAGGAAATCAAAGCCCAAGCAATATTAATGTTATTTGCAGGACATGAAACAACTACCTCCATGTTAACCTCTTTCTGTTTAGCATTATCTCAACATCCAGAAATTTTTAATAAAGCAAAAGAAGAACAGAAATGTCTAGCAAAAGATGGTGAAATTACCATAAATAAACTTAAATTAATGACTTATTTAGGACAGATATTAAAAGAGGTAGAAAGGTTATATCCCCCTGTGGCTGGTGGATTTAGAGGAGTAGTAAAGCCTTTTGTTTTTAATGGTTATTATGTACCCCAAGATTGGCAAGTTTTATATAGAATTGAAGCTACTCACCAAGATGAAAATATATATTTTGAGCCTGATAAATTTGATCCAGAAAGATTCAATTCTGAAAGGCAAGAAGATAAAAAAGCTGAATTTAGTTTAATTACTTTTGGCGGTGGCCCTCGTTTTTGTTTGGGTTATGCTTTTGCACAAATGGAAATGAAACTTTTTGCTAGTTTATTGCTAGAAAACTATACTTGGCAGTTAGAATCTAATCAAGATTTAAGTTTAGTAAATATTCCCAGTTTACATCCTAAATCAGGGTTAAAAGTGATTAATTTTTCTCATGGCAACATGAATTAAGTAATACGATAAAATCAACTACAGGTAAGGGGTTTTAACCCCTTGTTATCATATCTTTGAGAAAAATAAAAATTACAATTAATTTTACTTACCTATTGATCATTATAACTTTAAGGTTAAAATAATTAGTAAGATTATTTATAAAAATAATAAATTATGACAGTAGCAACTAAAGCAAAAATAAAATTGTCTCCCGATGAATATTTAGAGAGCGAAAAAAGTAGTTTAATTAAAAGAGAATATAAAGAAGGAGATATTTACGAGATGGTGGGCGCTAGTGATTCTCATGTTACCATTGCTGGTAATCTATTTTATTTGATCAAAAACTTTCTTAAACAAAGTAATAATAAAAACTGCCGAGTTTATATATCTGATATGAAAGTAAAAGTAGCTAGTATAAATGCTTTTTTCTATCCTGATATTATTGTTACTTGTGAGGAAAAAGATCGACAATCCACTTATTTTAAAGAATATCCCCAATTAATTATCGAAGTTTTATCAGAAAGCACAGAGCGTTATGATAGAGGTGATAAATTTGCCAGTTACCGTCAAATTGAAAGTTTACAAGAGTATATTTTAATTTCTCAAGATAAAATGCAGGTAGAATGTTTTAGGAAAAATAGCGATAATTTATGGGTGCTTCATCCCTATGATAATCAAGACAACTTAGTAGAATTTCCTTGTCTTAATTTTAGTTTTTCCTTGACAGATTTATATGAAAATGTTATTTTAGATGGTTAATATCAAGTTCGGATAATCTTTTACAAATAGATTTTCTCTTCGCACTTTACCCACCGTGTAATGAATTACACGGAACCAACGGTATTACGTTCAATAAATTGAACTAAGATTAGTTTAATTTATTTATAAGTTCTCAAACGAACTTGACATAACTTATTCTCGCAAATAATTAGGGTTTGCTGAGTAAATCGAAACTCTTGTCAAATAAAGGTTTAAAGTCTATTCTAAATAACAAAAAGTGTCATAAATTGACTTTTTTCTCTAAAAATACCCTATTTTTTCCATCCCAATCAAAAATTATTAATTCTACATTCTAAATTCTACATTCTACATTCTACATTCCCCTCACCAAAATACTTTTTCAGCAACCCGTAATTAATGATTTTTTCTAGTTTAATAACAGCTTTACTAAATATCATAGCGCCCTCCCCCTCAGCCATTCCCGTCATTCCTTGGCAGACAGCTAGTATTTTTGAATTACCCACTGAAGCAAATCCCGAAATTGAATCAATTGTTAATGAATATTTGCAAGGGTTGCAACAACGAGGATTAAACCTATCTCAGCAAGGGGTATGGATACAAACCCCTTGGGTTGATTTAGCGTCAAATCAAGGTATGATACCCCTTCCCTCTGCATCTACCACCAAGTTAGTCACCAGTTTAGGGGCGCTAAATACTTGGGAAATAAACCATCGTTTTATCACTAATATATATACGAAGGGCGCTGTTACTAATGGCATACTTCAAGGCGATTTAATTATTGAAAATGGCGGTAATCCATTTTTTGTCTGGGAAGATGCCATAATTATTGCCCATGAATTACAACAGCAAGGAATTAAATCTATTGATGGTAATTTAATTATTGTTGGCAATTGGCAAATGAATTTTACTGCCGATGTGGCTAAATCCGCAGAATTTTTACGGGTTGCTTTTAATTCTTCTCAGTGGAATTGGCAAGTAGAAAAACAGTATAAAACCTTAGAAAAATCAATATCTCGCCCTACTATAAAAATTACGGGAAAAACGGTTTTTAGGGATGATTTACCTGCAGAAATTAGCTTATTTAAAGCGCATCAATCAGCACAATTGATCGAAATTCTCAAGTTAATGAACGTGTATAGTAATAATTATATTGCTCAATCTTTAACAGATCAAATGGGAGGAGTCGAAAAAATGGTGGAGGGCGCCCTTCCCCTAATCAATGTACCATCTAATGAGATACAATTAATCAATGGCTCAGGATTAGGAGAAGAAAACCGCATATCTCCCCGCGCTGCCTGTCAAATTTTACTCGCTTTAGAAAGACAATTACAGGCTAATAATTTACAATTTTCCGATTTATTACCCACCAGCGCCCCCCAAAATATCGGCACTATCGAAGGGCGCAAAATTCCCCATGGTATCAGCGTAAAAACAGGGACTCTCGCTGTGGTGAGTGCGCTTGTAGGAGTGTTTGACGACCCCTCAGGTCAAAAAGTTTATTTTTCTCTGATGAACTATGGTAATGGACTAGATGACCTGCGTAATCGTCAAGATCAATTACTGATAAATCTTGATAATTATTATCACAAAATGGATAAGTGACAATGATGAGGCTTTATAATTTCAGAGCGGAATATTTTAATATTCTAGGGTTTTAAGAATATGTTTTAAGTA
Source organism: Cyanobacterium sp. T60_A2020_053 (assembly GCA_015272165.1). NCBI lineage: Bacteria > Bacillati > Cyanobacteriota > Cyanophyceae > Chroococcales > Geminocystaceae > Cyanobacterium > Cyanobacterium sp. T60_A2020_053. Next base: position 165,763 of record JACYMF010000008.1, on the reverse strand, counting down.
GTCTTTTAATTCTCTTTTCATAAGTAAATAACCTCATTCAAAATATATTTACCGATATGAGATTTTAAACCTTTTTTCATAACTAAATCTACTCTTTTTCCTAGCTGATCACCTATTTAGGGCAGGGCGTTTTCATTCTCAAAAATGTTAGTTTCTCAAACTAGCCAATAATCTGAAATTCAGAGGTTTTTAACTACTAATAAATCAATTAATAGTAAAAAATCCTCCTGTCTCCCTGAATCTCCCCCCTTTTTAAGGGGGGTTGGGGGGGATCATCCTTATATTGTCTTCTTGTCAAAAACAAATCAATTTTGATCCTGACTTTGAAAATCCCCTGCTATTTAGGGTCTGCTAAATAAATCGAAACTCTTGTTAAACAAAGGTTTTCAGCATAATTTACATAGAAAAAAGTGCAAAAAATAGCATTTTTTCTCCAAAAATACGGTATTTTCTTGTTATCAATCAACAATCATTGATAAAAATTAGGAATTTTTAAGAAGCTATGATTATGCTAAAACCTTTGATTTATAAACCTTTTTACTATCCACTACCCACTTCCCACTGCCCACTATCCACTACCCACTGTCCACTAACCACTCCCCTCACGACACCACTTTTTCAGCAACCCCTATTTATATTCAACTAATTGGTGGTACTAAAAACTTAACAGTTAAAGTAATAACAGCTAAAAGTAAACCACTGACAACTGTTATTAAAATCCCTCGATTAGTAAACTCAAGGTTATCAATCCTTTTATTAGTATCATCTAATCTTTTTCCTAACCCATTAACTTCAGTTTTAATGGTAGCAATTTCAATTTTAACAGAGGTAAATTCCTCAAACACCTTTTCAAATTTGCGATCTACTTGCTCAAATTTAGAGTTGATTAAATCTTTTAATTCTTTCAAATCATTATCCATTAATGTACTCATAATTAAATTGTTTTAACTAATATTTTTATTTTAGTAAAAGAGCGCTCAACTCCTCTTTTTTCTTTACTCTAATTATTCATAATTCATAATTCATAATTCTTTCCCTCTCCACCCCTAACTAATTTTATTTATTTTTGAGCTACAAAACCCGAACTAAAAGTAAGCAACTTAAACCATAACTTCGGTTGTGATTGCTTTAACCATTCCCCTTGTTTCTGCAACCAAGGATTAAGCCAACGGCTAAACAAGAGATTTTTTAACGCATCCAGCGTAAAAATGAGGTAAGAACCAATCCAGCGCCCGATGTCTTTCGTACCCGCCATCTGCCAAATCCACCATAATAAGGGAGGATTTTTGCGCGCCGCTTTTAATGCCAAACGATTGAAAGTTAACCAATCCGTACGATCTTTAATGAAAACATCCGCTGTTGCCGGTTCATCTGCCAATAAACCAAAGAAAGTATTTAACATGGAGTTGACGCGCGCTGGAGGCAAAGTTTGATGAGTTGGCACCATCATTCCCTTAGAAAACAACCATGTTACAGCAATATTACTTTGATAAGCATTAATTTGATTCAGAGAATCACCATCTAAAAGATTATTTTTCAGAGCCTGATCTAAAAGGCTCGTTAAACGCCCTAAATTACGCACCAGAGAGCCAAAACCAGTAAAAACGAGGGGGGATTGCAAAGAAGCGGAATCACCGATAGAAAGTAACCTATCCATGGCAATGGTGCGATCTTTTTTGCTTACAGTAAAGCGCCCCGGAATGTAGCCAAAAGTCGGTTTTTTCCAAGTTAACTGCTCCATGTCACAACGGCGATATTCTGGCAAAATATTGAAAAAGTCCTCATACATTTCTAACAGAGAACCGGGATTATCGGGATGCACTTGGTGATAATGAAATAAATAAATGGTTAATTCCTCACCCTCACCCGGAAATAACTCCCAAATTAATTGCCTTCCTTTGGAAATATCCCCATGGGAAAACAAAACATCCCCATAATTACGATCCCATACTTCTGCGCTGATACCTTCGACTATAGCGCCCACCGTCGGACACACACTATCAAAGGTTTTCTTTCCAGCCATTTGCCATGCAATGGGGGATGCTGTACCCATAGCATCAATTAAGAGCCTTCCTGTGGCTTCTTTGGCTTCGTCTGTGACTAAATTAGTGACATTAACGGTGACTAAATCTTTGCCAATAGTGGCTTTTTCAAACTCAGTTTGATCCCATATTTCTGCGCCATATTTAATTAATTTTTTCTGACACAATTCCAGTAATTTATTAGTATCAATGGCAATATTTAATACGGTGGGAGTATGTAAAACATCCGCCTTTAAATGAGGGGGATTATTGCCATCAAAAAATTTACTAAAACCGTCTTGGTATTCTGCGGAAATAATATATTCAAATTCTTTTTTTGTGAATAAACCTTGATCGATTAAAACTTGAAATTCTTGGCGAGAAATATTCCATTCTCGGTTCATTCTACCGAATTTTAAACGTTCAATTAACAGCACACTGTAACCCATTTTAGCCATTAAACTGGCGTGGAGGGCGCCCAGCGCCCCTCCCACATAAATTAAATCATAATCTGCTTTACCAGTGCTTTGATCCCTGAAAATAACTGGTTTAAGTTGATAATTACTACTATTGTTACTATTATTTTGGACACTTTCACGCCATTTTTTTTCCCACCAATAAACTCGGTTTAAATCATACTCTCCTTGGGGCATTTTTTGGAAAAATTTAACCGTGGCTGGATAACGAGGAGCAAGGGCGTCAAAAATAGATTGCTCCTCCAAGTTAATTTCTGGTAATTCAGGATATTGAGTTGGGAATTGTTGTTTAATTGCTTTTGATAATTCTCTTTTTAATTTATTTTCTAAAGATGATTTTACACCCCACCTAAATATTTTGAGGTATGAAGTGCGCTGTAAATTCCACACAAAAATCGATAACTGACTATTATGATCTAACTTTAAATTAATGCCATCAGGAGTATTGAATTTTTCCCCTCTCGAAGGGCGCCAAGATTCCTGCAACCAGCGCACGACACCATTAGTATCAGGATTAGGGACTTCTAAATATAATAAAAGTTTTAAATTCATTATGCTAAAAAAAAGAATAAATAGGGGTTGGTGAAAAAGTATTTTGGTGTGGGGAGGTGTCAGGTTTCAGGTTTCAGGTGAAATGCTTATAAATTAAAGAGTTAAACCAAATCGTTATTTTTCATAAATTGCTCATTTGTATCAATAATTTTTGATTAGGGGATCAGAAATACAGATTTTTTGGCAAAAAAAGATTATTTTTGGCACTTTTTTGAGTTTTATTGTGCTTAAAACCTTTATTAGACAAGGGTTTTGATTTATTCAGCAGACCCTAAATATAAGAAATAAAAAGCAATCTGTGACCGTCAAAATGATGATTGATGATAAAAAGTAATGATTATCATCTTATCAAAAAATAGAAGGTTTAAAACCCAGTCTTTTAAGAAGTAAATAAATTTAATGATAAGTTATCGTGCAAAATTAATTATATATAGGCAAGGGGTTAACAAGGGGCGCACATCCCCTTGCCTTCCTCTGTTACCATAGCTTTAAGAAAAATAAAAATCACAATTAATTTTGCTTATCTACTTACAGGAGTCTATTGAGGGAAGAGTTTTAAACCTGAAACCTGCTACCTGCTACCTGCTACCTGAAACCTGCTACCTGCTACCTGCTACCTGCTACCTGCTACCTGAAACCTCTCTTAACTGTTGTCCTTTGCCCTTTGAGGTGTAATCATTCATGGTAGTATGAAATCTGACAAAAATTATTAAAAAAATTATAGATGAGTAAAAGTCAAGAAACTATCCCAGCGCACGGTGGACAACTCATAAATCGTCTTGCTACCGTAGGGGAAAGGGATGAATTTATGGCACAAGCCGACAAAATGCCTAGAGTAACCCTAGATGAGCGTGCCTTTTCTGACCTTGTCATGATTGCCATTGGTGGTTTTAGCCCTCTACACGGCTTTATGGCACAAGCAGACTATGAAAACGTGGTGGATAATATGCGCCTAGCTAATGGCTTACCTTGGGCAGTGCCTGTCACCTTATCCGTTACCGCAGAAGTGGCAGCGCCCCTCACCGAAGGCAGTTGGATTCGCTTAGATGATAATAATGGTAGATTTGTGGGCGTATTAGAATTAACCCAAAAATACCGCTACAACAAAACCCACGAAGCCGTTAAAGTCTATCGCACCGATGAAGAAAAACATCCGGGCGTTAAGGTAGTATATGAACAGGGCGAAATTAACCTCGCTGGACCTATTTGGTTACTACAAAGAGACCCTCATCCCTTATTCCCTAAATATCAAATCGATCCAGCCGAATCTCGTCAATTATTTGTAGAAAGAGGCTGGAAAACCGTGGTTGGTTTTCAAACCCGTAACCCCATTCACCGCGCCCATGAATACATCCAAAAATGCGCTTTAGAAACGGTAGATGGTTTATTTCTGCATCCGTTGGTGGGTGCTACTAAAAGCGATGACATCCCCGCTGATGTAAGAATGAACTGTTATGAAATTATGGTGGATAAATACTTCCCTCAAAATAGAGTTATTCTCGCCATTAACCCTTCTGCTATGCGCTACGCTGGTCCCCGTGAAGCCATTTTCCATGCCTTAATACGGAAAAACTACGGATGTACTCATTTTATTGTCGGTCGTGATCATGCCGGAGTAGGTGACTATTATGGTACTTATGATGCACAATTAATTTTTGATGAGTTTGAACCAGCAGAATTAGGTATCACCCCCATGAAATTTGAACACGCCTTCTACTGCTTGCGCACCGAACAAATGGCAACATCAAAAACTAGCCCTTCTACCCCAGAAGAAAGAGTGCATTTATCAGGCACAAAAGTGAGAGAAATGTTAAGACGTGGTGAATTACCTCCCCCGCAGTTTTCTCGCCCTGAAGTAGCCGCCGAATTAGCCAAAGCTATGCACAATTAATCAATTCCTCTAAACGATAACATTTTTTTTCATAGTATTTCGGGCTTTTAGCCCGATTACCCTAAGTTTGTCACAGTTAAATCAAAGGATGCCATTAGAGTAGGTTCTTGATATAATTATTTGAGTAAACTCAGTTTTTGCCTCTGAAATTCCCCAGGTAGAAAATAAATCTTTTCGGGACATTAAAAAAGTTGTAAAAAGATGAGCTTTATATAAGGAGGGATTTTTTTTCTTCCAATCCTACGTTTCAGGTATTTCAACCTTAACTGAACGAATGGCACCAATATGACTGATTTTAGTCTAAATATTAAAAATTATCGCTTTAATTGGGGGCAACGTACCTATATCATGGGTATTCTTAATGTTACTCCCGATAGCTTTAGTGATGGCGGTGATTATCAACAAATTAATCAAGCGGTAAAACAAGCTCTCTATATGATAGAAAACGGGGCTGATATAATTGATATTGGTGGACAATCCACTCGCCCCGGCGCCCTCCAAATTAGCCTAGAAGAAGAGTTACAAAGAGTAATCCCTGTTATCGAAGCCATCCGAGCGAAATCGGACCATCCCATTTCTATTGATACTACTCGGGTAGCAGTGGCAAGGGAAGCGATGGCGAAGGGCGCTGATTTTATTAATGATATATCTGGTGGTACATTTGAACCAAAAATGTTTGATTTTGTTGCTGAATCGGGCAAACCAATTATTTTAATGCACCTGCGTGGTAATCCTCAAACCATGCAATCTTTGACGGATTATAATGATTTAATGGGCGAAATTAAAGAGTTTTTTACTATTCAAATCAATTATGCTTTTAGTAAAGGAGTTTCATCCCGACAAATTATTTTAGACCCCGGTATTGGCTTTGCTAAAAATTACCAACAAAATATTACAATTTTACAAAATATTGACCAGTTAAAAACCTTAGGTTTTCCGTTACTAATTGGTACTTCTCGTAAAAGTTTTATCGGGGAAATATTACAAGAAAAAGACCCAAAGAAAAGGGTTTGGGGAACGGGAGCTACTTGTTATCATGCTATTGTGAAGGGCGCTGATATTTTGCGAGTCCATGACGTTGCGGAAATGTCTCAAGTTGCTAAAGTAGCTGATATACTAAATCGATAATGGACAATTGATTTTAAAGGGTTTTAACCTTTGCCCCTTGCCCTTTTTCGTCAGACTCTATTTAATATTGAAACGTTGGGCAACGGTTTCTGGTTGAATAGCGGATAAAATAACATGATTGGAGTCGGTAATAATCACTGCCCTAGTGCGCCTTCCATAGGTAGCGTCAACTAATCGTTTATTTTCTTTTGCCTCACTGATTACCCGTTTGACGGGCGCTGACTCAGGGGAGACAATGGCGATGACTCGATTGGCAGAGACTATGTTACCAAAACCGATATTGACTAATGTTACATCCATTCAAGTTATTAATAAATAAGTTCAACTATTAAAGTGATTATATCTTCTAAGAGGTGGGCAATGCCCACCCTACATAACTACATAACCTATTTAATAAATAACATTTCTTGATAAGTAGGTAAAGACCATAACTCATCAGCAATTTCACCTTCTAAACCGTCAGCAAATTTGCGCACTTCACCCATAATCGGTAAAACATTTTGAGCAAAATACTTCATTTTTGCTTCAGTATCAGGAAAATCATGTTTAGCTAAAGCATCACTCAATTTGTTGACTTCAGCCATCATACCGTTAGTCAAATCAGCTACTTTTCTAATGCTTTCTGTATCTAACTGAATACCAATGCCTTTTAAACTTGCTACAGTTGAAGTTAATTTTTCTAAATAACTAACGGCGGCGGGGTAGATGATGGTTTTTGCCATACTGATCACTAATTTTGCTTCCACTTCTAAAGAAAGAATGTACTGCTCACCATACACTTCAAAACGGCTTTCTAATTCCACAGGGGATAGTACACCAGTACGCTCAAATAATTCTTCAATTTCCTTAGTTCTCAAGCAAGGTAAAGCATCGGCTGTAGTGGGTAAATTCGCCAATCCTCTTTCTTCCACTGCCATTTTATGCCATTCAGGGGAATAACCATTACCACCAAAAACAGCGTTACCATGTTTCTCCATGATTTCTTTTAGCACTGCTTGAATGGCAACATTCAAATCTACTCCTTCAGCGAGTTTGGCTTCTAACTGATCAGCTACCCAACCTAAAGAGTCAGCTAAAATAGTATTCATTGCCACTAAAGGACCAGCTACGGATTGACCTGAACCGACGGCACGAAACTCGAAACGATTGCCCGTAAAAGCAAAAGGAGAAGTACGATTGCGATCGCCCGGATCTTTGGGAAATTCGGGTAAAGTATCGATACCAATATTCATTACTCCAGCGCCCTTCGACCCAGTAATTTCACCTTGGCGGATTTGTTCATAAACATCTTCTAACTGAGAACCTAAATACACTGACATGATGGCGGGGGGCGCTTCATTGGCACCTAAGCGGTGGTCATTACTAGCGGTAGCTACCACAGCGCGTAAGAGCTTACCATATTTATGTACTCCTCGAATGATGGCACCACAGAAGACCAAAAATTGAGCATTAGCGTGGGGAGTGTCACCGGGGTCTAATAAATTCCCTTGGGTAGCATTACCTACTGACCAGTTAACGTGCTTACCAGAACCATTAATACCGGCAAAGGGTTTTTCGTGTAGTAAACAGATAAAACCATGTTTTTTTGCCATTTTTCTTAAAATGGTCATGGTTAACTGTTGATGGTCTGTGGCTACGTTGGCAGACTCGAAAAACGGAGCTAATTCAAATTGTCCGGGAGCTACCTCATTATGGCGAGTTTTGGCAGGAATCCCTAAGCGATACATGGATTCTTCCACGTCTTGCATGAACACTTGTACCCGTTCAGGAATTGCCCCAAAATAATGATCATCAAATTCTTGACCTTTGGCTGGAGGGCGCCCGAATAAAGTACGTCCAGCGAGGAGTAAATCAGGACGGCTGTGGGCAAAATTAGAGTCCACCAAGAAGTATTCTTGTTCTGCTCCACAACTAGAGCTAATGGGGGCGATTTTATCGTGTCCTAAGAGTTTTAATACCCTTTGACCGGCTTTATTAAGGGCTCGATTAGAACGCAATAGGGGAGTTTTTTTATCTAGTGCCTCTCCTGTCCAAGAAATAAATACAGTGGGAATACAGAGAGTTACACCATTGTCAGTTTCCATCACATAGGCGGGGCTGGTGACATCCCAAGCTGTATAACCACGAGCTTCAAAGGTAGAACGGATGCCCCCATTGGGGAAAGAAGAGCCATCAGGCTCACCCTTAACCAATACTTTACCTGCAAATTCAGAAATTACTGAACCATCTCCTTGCACAGAAACAAACCCATCATGTTTTTCTGCTGTAGAATTGGTGAGAGGATAGAAAACGTGGGCGTAATAAAGAGCTTTTTTGGAGATTGCCCAATCACGCATGGCCGTCGCAACCACATCAGCGATAGATATATCTAGGGTTTCACCGGTTTGAATGGTTTTTTTCAAAGACTTAAATACTTCTTTGGGCAGACATTCTTGCATTTTACTAAGGGTAAAAACATCTTTTGCCCACATTTCTTCTAACCGTTTGGGGGTATTGAAAGGCTTTATTTCTCGATTAGTGATTTGGTAAATTGCCTGAACCCTTGAACTATTTCCGCTCATATTTTCTCTTTGTTTTGTAAAATCATAATAATAACTATTCTGATTTAGTAAAAAAGTTCACAATGAACAATTAATATTCAAAAGGGCAAAGGGCAAAGGGCAAAGGACAAAGGTTGAATAAATTATGAATTATAATTCTCCCCCTGCTTCCCTTTCTCCCCCTGCTTCCCTTTCTCCCCCTGCTTCCCCTTCTCCCTGTCTCCCTTTCCTTTGCACTAAATATGAAATTACTTACCCTACTAATCTTAATATTCATCCAGCGCCCGTCACCGTTAGCCATAGCCCAAAATACGGCACCTCTAACCCCGTCAACTCAGGAAAAAATCATCCTTTATGATGAAAATATGCAAAAAGGTTATGAAGCAACGAGGAATAAAGAATACGGGAGGGCGCTGGAATACTTCAATACCGCTTTAAGTCATCGCCCTGATGATTTTTATGCCCAACAAGCTATTAATAATATTCAAAATATTTTAGCTCGAAGTAATTCTAATGATTTATTAGAAAATAATTCTCTTTTTACCATTTTATTAATAGGGGTAATTTTCTTAATTATTTTAATGGCAGTTACTTTGATAATTATTAGTTTAAGGTTAATTAACTTATCTGACAATAAAAAAATAAAATATCGAGAAAGAAAAACAGAATCTCTATCTTCTTCTTCTGTGATTAAACTTACTAATAAATCTACTCAATTAGCATCTTCTTCAGGTCAATTAGTCCAAAGAATTAAGCCAGAATTAGAAGAAAATATCGATCATTCTGACGAAACTAAAAACCTAATTAGACAACTGTTACAAGTCAACGGTAATGACCGAAATAAGATAATTTGGCGTTTGGCGACGGGCGCTGATTCTCGCGCTATTCAACCGTTATTGGATATTATGGCTAAAGGTAACTCAAGGGAAAAAGCTCTAATTTTAGAAGCCATTTCTCAAATTGCTTTTAATACTTTAAAACCAATTAATGAAGCGTTAATTATTTCCTTACAAGATGAACAAGGGGAGGTTAGAAAAAATGCTATTCGAGATATTACAAAATTGTATGAATTAGTAACCCAAATACAGCCCCTAATTTTACAAACTGCACACCATGATCCAGACCCTGAAGTGAAAGAAGTTGCCCATTTATCATTACAACAATTAGGTTTCATTAACCAAGTTTTTCAACAAAATAATCTTAATTATCAACAGGAAATAGAAGCTACTTTAATTGATGATCAAAAAGAAAAAGGCTAACGGGCAATGGACAATTGATAGTAAAAAACGACTAAACTAATTAGGGTTTGCTGAATAAACTCAGAAGTGTTAATTGATAATAGTTAATATATACTATAATTATTTAAAAATACGCAAAATCTCCTCAGTTTGATGTAATATCAAGTTCGTTTGAACACTTACAAATTAGTAATATCAGCATCTTAGTTCAATTTATTGAACGGAATACTGTTGGTTCCGTGTAATTCATTACACGGTGGGTCAATTGCGAAGATATAATCTTTTATAACTAATTATCCGAACTTAATATAAGAATGCTTTATAAGGGCAGGTTTCAGGTATAATTATCCATTATCAATTAAAAGTCCTTCTTCTCAATACAATTACGGATTTCGTTTAAATCTAAATAACGATCTGTGGCATTGCGTAACTCTCGTGCGATCATCCCCTCCGTAGAAACCACGGTAATATGAGTATTTTTTGACCTCAGTAACTCAATAGCGCGCTCAAAATCCCCATCACCGCTAAATAAGACCACTCGATCATATTGATCTACTGTGTTAAACATATCCACCACTATTTCAATATCTAAATTGGCTTTCTGTGAAAACCGTCCCGAACTATCATCATAATACTCTTTTAGTATTTTTGTTCTAACTGTATAACCCAAACTAATCAGCGCATCTCGAAATCCCCTTTGATCTTGAGAATCTTTTAAACCGGTGTACCAAAAAGCATTGATGAGCATAAAACCTGATTCTTCAGAAAAATAATCAATTACTTTACGAGGATCAAAAAACCAGCCGTTTTTTTGTTGGGCATAAAACATATTATTACCGTCCACAAAAATGGAAATGCGATCTCTTAAACGTTTTTGACTACTACTATGATTAACGTTATTGACATAGTTGTAATGATTCGTATGATTAATTTCAGAATTGGGAGCAATAATAGTTGTATTGGGCGCGCGCTCATCAGGATTATACTCTGGGCGGGGAATTAATTGAGGTCGAGGATTTAAAGTGGGAATATTATTAATATTTATTTCCCTCTCTTCTTCTGAATCTATTTCCCGTTCTAAGCTATCAAAATTATTATAGTTATTATTAATACTATATTTGCCATTATTTAAGTTAAAACTATTCATAATAAAGTTCAGATAATTCATTAAAGTATATAGAAAAAAGATCGATATTTTAAATAAAAAATAAGAGTAATTTTAAATTAATAGACATATTTATTTAGTAAATAAACTAAGTAACTTAGTTTATTGTTGTCTCTAAATATAATGATGGTGAATTTTTAAATAGGATTTTAAATAGCTCTTATACTTTTAGTTTTTAGAAGATATATAATTAATTTTTGTAGTTATAGCTAGTTTATTATAACAGAGCTAATGGTTAATTAGTCTAGGTTTACTTATTTAGTGATAACACAATTTTTGTGTTTTGTCTTACCTTTAATTGGAAATAATAATTTAGAAAAAAGCATCGAAAAATACAACAATTTATGATTAAATTGTTGGTAACTAATGTTACAATTATCTTAATGATAAAAAAGAAATAATTATCAATTTATCAGAAAAATACAGCGCCCTTCACCCTGTGCAAAAAACATTTAAACATAATAATTTTAGGGTAATTAATAATAAAATTTTAGATATAAATAATTAATAATACTAACAGGTTACAGATTAAGATTGAGGAACTAAATAAGAACACCAATCACTCCAACCACCAGTATATAATTTACAATTACCGTAGCCAAGTTGCTCAAGGACAAAAAAATTAACACAAGCCGTCACCCCAGAACCACAATAGAGAATTAATTCTTGATAAGATTCATAAGGTTGCCAAATTTGTGCTAATTCCGAAGGGGATTTTAAAAAGCCCTCAGCAGTGCTATTTTCCTGCCAAAACAAATTCAAAGCCGTGGGAATACTTCCAGCAATAGGATCAATTGGTTCAACTTCCCCCCCATAGCGTGCAGGGGCGCGCGCATCAATAATCCCAATGTTTTCAATGCTTTGAGCCTTTTCTACTGTTACTTTATCCACCAGCCAATCAGCATTAGGGCTAGGGGAAAAATCTCCTTTGGAAGATGGGGGGGTAACATTATCACAAGGATAAGCCAGTGTTTGCCAACCCTGCCAACCGCCATCAAGGAGAAATACTTTTTGGTGTCCTAAATAACGTAATAGCCACCAGAGACGGGCGCTGAAAGCAAAACGAGAATCATCATAAACTACCACAGTGGTAAGATTTTTGACGATACCAATACCCTCGAATTTTTTAGCTAATAACTGGCAGTCTGGGAGAGGATGCCTTCCCCCGTGGGTAGAAACACAACCAGAAAGGTCATTATTCAAATCTAAATAATAAGCATTTTTGATATGGCTATGGGAATAATGTTGATAACCCCAGTTTGCATCTGGGAGACGAAACCGACAATCAATGATTTTCACATCAGGATTATCAAGGTTATCTTTGAGCCATTCTGCCGAGACTAAGCTCTGATGGTGACTCATGTTAGTAAGTTAATAAAAATAATAAATATAATATAGATAAATAAAGTTTAAACTACACTAGGAGTGAAGATTAATTCTATTTTAACTTAAATGGAGCAAAGAACTTCTCTCTATCTAAGCTCTTAAAAACGGTGGAGGGCGCACCTCCACACTATCCAAAAGAGATTGCAGAAAAAATGGAGTCGTCAGGGCAGTGAAAAGTTAACAATTATGGTCATCTCATGGTAGTATCTATTAACTTCTCTTTTTAAGACTATTTTTGTTTAAATAATGTCACCTTGCTTTTTTTTTAATCTGGTAGCACTGCCAAACTCTCGATAATTCTATCTTGTTATTGATTGAAGAGAGCCTATTTGGTATAAATAGCCGGGTAAATATGCTCAGTGATTTTTTCACCCTCCCCTAAATGTTGCTTAACAATCTCCTTAGCCACCTCTGGTGTAACTCTTGTGTACCAAGTTTTATCTCCTGAATAAAAAACCACAGCGCCCATCTTACACACCTCCAAACAGCCTGAAGTTTTCACTGTCACATCAATTTCTGCTTTTTCGACTTCCTCTTGTAACGTATCAAAAATTGGTTGCCAAACTTGCCCCGGATTACAGCGCCCTCCTCTACATACTGAGATATAAGGTTTTTTCAGAGGATTAGCGCTATAGGGAATCGGTTTTTTACCCAGGACATAAATATCCCTCAACTCCTCATATAAAGCCAACTTAGCTAAATTTGGTTTATTTTCAGGTAATAAATTATCATCTTCATCAACGAAAGGATTAGGTAAAAAAATATTCATCATTTTTTCCCCAGCACCATTCCAAAATTGAATACCCCAACTACGAGGCTGATTTTTTTCATTAAAACGGCGATAAAAAGAAGCCCGATTAACAACTCTTTGTTGCCTTAATGATAGGGGAGTTTTGCCATCTGGTCCGCCACTATTTTCCTCTAAACACAGGTGTAAATGCCAAGATTCCGTCATCACCGTTAAATAACCGTCGTAGATAATACAAACTTTCGGCGGTTTAGTTAACTCTAACTCTAAAACACTACCTTCCACCACATGACCCACTTGGGTATCTTGCCAATGCTCTTGAAATAAAGTGTATAATAAACATCCCAAAGTATCCACATCACAAAGGAAATCTTCATATTCCAGCGCCCCTCCCGTAATTAAAGTCTCTCTGGTTAACAAATTAAGCGGTGTAACCCAAGGATTAAAAGCGCCCATAATTTACTCCTAAAATATCACATTTGCTATAATTGACTACAATTTACTCAAAAAGTCAAAACTGCATAAATATTATATCATTCTAAAAGTTTATTAGGAAAAAAAAGTTCTATTTAATTTTACATTATATTAAGAATATACTTCTTCAAAAAATAGTATTTTTTATCGTATATTGATCTTCTATCCCAAATATAGCCCATGTCTAATTTATTTAGCTATTATTAGTAAATTTATCAAAATTAAAATAATGAAAACCTTAACTATTGACTGCCAATCTTTAAATATTAGCAACGAACAATTTTATCAATTATGCCTTAATAATCGTAATCTTAAATTTGAAAAAAACTATCAAGGAGAATTATTAATTATGACTCCAGTGGGAGATATAAGCAGTAATCGAAATGCCGGAATTATTGCTCAATTATGGTTATGGAATAATCAAGATAAATCAGGTATCGTTTTTGACTCTTCTGCTGGTTTTATATTACCAAATAATGCCATTAGATCACCAGATGCTTCTTGGATTTCCTTAGCGAAATGGCAATTAATTCCCGACGTAGAAAAAGAAAAATTTGCTCATATTTGTCCTGACTTTGTTATCGAATTGATGTCACCTAGTGATAACCTCAAAACTACTCAAGACAAGATGAAAGAATATATGGACAATGGCACTAGATTAGGTTGGTTAATTAATCGTAAAAATCACCAAGTTGAAATTTATCGAGAGAATCAAACTACAGAAATTCTAGATTATCCTCCAACTTTATCGGGAGAAAACATCCTAGTTGATTTTACTTTAGATTTAGAATTAATTTGGTAATTATTAGTAAATTTATCAAAAAATAGAGAATTTAAAATTTTGTCTTTTAAAACATAAATAAATTTATTGCTAGTTTAAGCGATCTTTAAATTTACCTTTGCCCTTTTGACAGAGATTAAAACTATGACAACCTTAACTATTGACTGCCAATCTTTAAATATTAGTAATGAGCAATTTTACCAATTATGCCTTAATAATCGTAATCTTAAATTTGAAAAAAACTATCAAGGAGAATTATTAATTATGACTCCAGTGGGAGATATAAGCAGTAATCGAAATGCCGGAATTATTGCTCAATTATGGTTATGGAATAATCAAGATAAATCAGGTATCGTTTTTGACTCTTCTGCTGGTTTTATATTACCAAATAATGCCATTAGATCACCAGATGTCTCTTGGATTCCCTTAGCTAAATGGCGGTTAATTCCTGACATGGAAAAAGAAAAATTTGCTCATATTTGTCCTGACTTTATCATCGAATTGATGTCTCCTAGTGATAACCTCAAAACTACTCAAGATAAGATGAAAGAATATATGGACAATGGCACTAAATTAGGTTGGTTAATTAATTGTAAAAATCAGCAAGTTGAAATCTATCGAGAGAATCAAACTACAGAGATTTTAGATCATCCTCAAACTTTATCAGGAGAAAAAGTCTTAATTAATTTTACTTTAGATTTAGAATTAATTTGGTAGAGTTGACATTATCAACTACTTAATAATAAAAAATTCTGATTTTCAAATCATCTGCATCAGAATTAGGGCATAATATATTATGTTTCTAGGTGCTTCTAAGTATATTTTCTGTGGTTAATAATTAATTATGGTCTATGTTAAACGAGTAGAATTATCCCGTTTTAAGTCTTTTGGTGGTAGTAATTCTATCCCTTTTTTACCGGGCTTTACTGTCATTTCTGGTCCCAATGGTTCAGGAAAATCAAACATTTTAGATGCGCTTTTATTTTGTTTAGGTTTAGCTAGTTCTAAGGGGATGCGAGCGGATCGTTTACCTGATTTAATTAATAATACTAATAATTCTAATAAAGGTAAATTAGAAACTATTGTTTCAGTTACTTTTGATATTTCTGATTGGCAAAATGACCTAGAAAATATAGATAATGAGCAAGATAAACTTAATCTTCAATCTCTAACAGAGTTAAAAATAACTCGTCGTTTAAGAGTTACTAAAAATGGTAGTTATGCTTCCACTTTTTATGTTAATGAGCAACCCTGCACCGCCACTGAGTTACAAAGTGAATTGAATCGTTTACGGATTTATCCTGAAGGTTATAATGTGGTTTTACAGGGAGATGTCACTCGCATTATAACCATGAATAGTAAGGAAAGAAGAGAGATAATTGATGAGTTGGCAGGGGTAGCAGAATTTGATCGTAAAATTAATCAAACTAGAGTAACTTTAGATGCGGTAAAGGAAAGGGAAGAAAAGTGTCATATCATTGCTCAAGAGTTATTTTTATATGGGGAAAAGTTGAAGCAAGATTCAGAAAAAGCCTTGAAGTATCAAAAATTAAAAAATAAAATTCAAGAAAAGCAACAATGTTCAATAGTAATTAATTGGCGTTATCTACAGGCACAAGAAAAACAGGTTAATGAGCAGTTAATTTACCTTGATAATGAACAGCAACAATGCCAAAATAAATTAAATATAACTCAAGAGAATATAACCAGCGCCCTTCACCGTTTAGAAAAATTAAATCAAGAAGTGAAAGCATTAGGAGAAGAAGAACAAATCACCATTGCTTCCCACTTAGCTACCCAAAAAGCTAAACGACAACAATTAACTAAAACTAACCAAGATTTAGCTAAATTAATTAGTGACAAACAAAGTAATTATCAACAAATAGAAAAGGAGGAAAAAAATTATCAACAGCAATTAACCGTAATTGAAGAAGAAAAATTAATCCTAAATAAAGAAACCATCCCACCATTAAGCCTAGAAAATCAAACTTTAAGAAGTCACATTAATGAACTAAAAGAAACATCTCAAGCTATTGCCTCTCAATCTCAAGCATGGTTAAATCAACAAACTATCTTGAATCAAGAAATCAAACAAATACAAGAACAGTTAAATCCCAAAATAACTCAAGAAGCCCTATTAAAAGAACGTTGTCAACAATTAGAAAAAACTATCACCAACGATAACCAAATTTTAGCCCATTTAGACAACGAAATTAACGCAAAATTATTACAACAACCCAATTTTGAGCAAGAGGTAGGGGCGCTGGAACTGGAAATCCAATCCCTTGCCCAAAAAATCAGCGCCTTTGAAACCGAAAACAATCTCAGTCAAGAAACTATCCAGCGCCTCAATGTGGAACAAAGAGACAAACAAAGACAATTGGATAAAATCGAAGCTACCAAACAGGCACAACAGGAAGTACAAGGCAGTCTCGCTACTAAACTTATCCTTAATTCCGATTTACCCGGTGTTTGTGGCTTAGTGGCACAATTAGGGCAAGTAGAAACTGCTTATCAATTAGCCCTTGAGATTGCCGGTGGAGGGCGCTTGGGCTTTATTGTGGTGGAAGATGACTCCATCGCCTCGGCAGGGATAAAATTACTCAAGCAAGAGAAGGCAGGAAGGGCAACCTTTTTACCTCTCAATAAGATTAAATCCCCTCGTATTTACAACCCTTCCCAGGGTATCATTGAAGCTGTGGGCTACATTGATTTAGCCCTTAATTTGATAAGTTGTGACGAAAAATACGATGATATTTTCGGTTATGTTTTTGGTAGTACCGTGGTTTTCCGTGACTTAAACAGCGCCCGTCCCTTTCTCGGTCAGGAAAGAATTGTTACCCTAGACGGGGAGTTATTGGAAGTGTCAGGGGCGCTGACTGGTGGTAGTATCAACCGCCGTAACTCCCTTCGTTTTGGCAAGGTGGGAGTTACTGATTCCCATGAAGTTGATTTGTTGTATCAACGTATTCAAGAAATTGAGACAATAATATCCCAGTTTAATTTTAAAATAGCACAAAATACGCAAAAAATAAAGCAGTCCACAAATGACCTTGATCAAGCCCGTCAAAATCGGCAAAAAAAACAATATTATTTAGAGCAATGGCAGAAAGAAATTAATCGTTTACAAGAAGAAAAAGAAAAAATTATTATTGCCACGGGGCATAATTATCAATCATTAGTTAGCAGTCAACAAGACTTAGCTAATTTACAGCAAAGTATTCCTTTCTTACAAGCTGAATTAATAGAAAGACAAGAAGCATTAGAGATTTTAGAATCTAGTTATGATAATCAGCAGTGGCATGATTTACAAACAGAAATTCAAGAGCAAGAAAAAGTGTTAGAGAAAAATCAAAACCTTTTAATTGATGCTGAAAAACATTTAGAAAAATCAACTAATCAGATTATCAACTTTCAAGATAAGTTAGCTCAAATTCAGACTAATAAAGATAAGTTACAACGGGAAGATATTGAACTAAATCAGCAATTTACATCTAATTTAGAAAAAATAGATAATATTAGTGAAGAAATTGTTAAATATGAGCAAAAATTTCAACAACTAGCAGAAAAATTAACTGAAGTTAAACAGCAAAGAGATCAAGAAGAAAAAGAAGTCAAAAGGTTAGAAAATGAGCAACAAAAATTAGTATGGCACATAGAAAAATTGATATTACAACATCAAGAAAATCAAACTAAATTAAGTCAAATTCAAACGGAAATCCAAGAAATTATCCCTGAATTACCACAACCCATCCCTGAAATACCTTATCTAGTGAATGATAGTGAAGAAATCACTGCGGATAATAGTAAAATTATTTTCGATAATTTACAAGAGCAATTAGAACAAATTAAAAAAGAAATTAACAGCGCCCGTAAACGTTTAGAAGCGCTTGAACCGGTAAATATGTTAGCTTTAGAAGAATATGAAAAAAATCAAGAAAGATTGACAGAATTATCAGAAAAATTAGCTACTTTACAAGGAGAAAGAACAGAGTTATTATTAAGGGTAGAAAACTTTACCACTTTAAGATTAAGAGCATTTAGTGAAGCATTTATCGCAGTGAATGAAAATTTTAAAACAATTTTTGCAACTCTTTCAGAAGGAGATGGTTATTTAAAATTAGAAGATGAAAATAACCCTTTTAATGGTGGCTTAACTTTAGTAGCGCACCCCAAAGGAAAACCAGTTACTCGGTTAAGTTCCATGTCCGGAGGAGAAAAATCTTTGACGGCTTTAAGTTTTATTTTTGCTTTACAAAGATACCGTCCTTCCCCTTTTTATGCCTTTGATGAAGTGGATATGTTTCTGGATGGCGCTAACGTGGAAAAATTATCAAAAATGATTCAAACTCAAGCAAAATTAGCTCAATTTATTGTGGTTAGTCTGCGCCGCCCCATGATTGAGGCTTCTCAACGCACTATTGGGGTAACACAGGCGAGGGGCGCTTATACTCAAGTTTTAGGGATTAAATTGTAAATAGGGTTTACTACATAAATCAGAAACATTAATTCATCAGGTTTGAGACAATAATAAAATTATCCAAAAATGTGCATAATCATGTTTTTTTGATGAAAAATCCAGTTACAATCTAAAATGAGATAAACTAAATTCTCGTGCAAAATTAATATTTTAAGGTTTATTGTGCGTAACGTCAGTTAAATACCTAAATGAGCCATTAATGTTTGCCAAAAAGTTCTTAAAGTTTATGTCTAGCCTCCTAAGTAAGCATCTAAAACTTGATCGTTGGTTTGGATTTCTTGGGGTGTACCATCAGCAAGATTGCGCCCTTCAGCCAATACCCAAACGTGATCACATAATGACATAATCACGTCCATATTATGCTCAATAATTAAAAAAGAAATGCCTTGCTGATTCCAATTAACAATATGTTCACAAATTTGATTAATTAGGGTCGGATTGACTCCGGCGGCTGGTTCATCTAATAGAATTAATTTAGGGTCAGTCATTAAAGTGCGCGCCATTTCGAGAAGTTTTCTTTGCCCTCCCGATAGCGCCCCGGCATAATCATAGGCTTTTTCGAGTAAGCCCACAGATTCAAGAATAGTTAAGGCTTTTTCTCGATTAGCTTTTTCCTGTAGTTTAATTTGACGAGGTTGGATTAATACTGACCAAATTTTTTCACCCTTTTGCTCTTGATTGGCAAGGAGCATATTTTCTAATACCGTTAGGCGAGATAAGACGCGCGCTACTTGAAATGTACGGATAAAACCCCTTCTGGCGATGCGATGAGGGGGCATTTTATTGACACTTTCCCCATTAAAAATAACTGTACCTTGATCAGGGAGAATAAAATTGGCAAGAAGATTAAAAAGGGTACTTTTACCGGCGCCATTCGGTCCAATTAACCCCGTAATTCCTCCCCGTTTTACCTTAATTTGGGCATTATCAACGGCTTTTAAACCGCCAAAACTTTTACTTAAATTATGGGCATCTAAGATATATTCAGAGGAGGAAATCATGGCTAACTGAAGTTAAAGGATTGTCAAGTTATTTTATCCCAAAACGCATTTGTGAGAGCGCTTGTTGAGTTTCCGCATCGAGGGAAGCAAATAAAAAGCGCCCCTGAGACTTGCTTCGGTGGCGATGGTTGCGTTTATTTCTTTTTTTCGTATCGTGAACTTCTTGGGCTAGTTTTTGAGCAGAAATCCACTCAGCACCATAACCTACTACTGTATGACGTTGAGCTTGATCAGAAGTTGCCACCATAATTCTGGTGGAGGTATGGGGATTTTTTCTGCGAAAGTTGGCACAGTATTTTTCGATATAGGTGTCAGCTGTTTCTCGATAGGATGTGTAGTGAATGGAAACGGAGTCGCTATATTTTTCTTGATAACTAGGGGTATTTTGATAGTAGGAATCAAATACTACTTTGGTTTCTAGGGATTTATACCCTGTATAGTTAACGAGGGTATCAAGGAGAGTTTGACGGGCGGATTCTAAGCCGTTTTCGTCTCTGACTTGTTTAAGGTTGTTCCAGGTGCCGATGATGTTGTAACCATCTACCAATAAGATAGTTTGAGAAGAGATAGAAATCATTTTTTTGCATATATCCTGATTTTAAGGTGTTCATTTTTCTTTATAAGCATAAATTTTAACAAAAATTTAACTTTGTCGCTGTAGCTACTTTGACAAATTAGCAATTAAGTCTTGGGGGTTGCCTTGCTGGGCAACTTGACCATTTTTCAGTAAAAAGTAACCATCAGCGTAGGCTAATTCTTCGAGGCGGTGCGTTACCCAAAGGGCGGTTATCCCTCTTTCTTTGACAATTTTTTGGACTAATGCTACTAATTCGATTTGGCTATCCGGATCGAGGAGGGCGCTGGGTTCGTCTAATAGCAATACTTGGCAGTGGCGCGCGATGGCGCCCGCAATGGCGATACGTTGTTTTTGCCCACCACTGAGGGCATAAATTGGTCTTCTTTCGAGGGGTAAAAGGTTAACGGCGGTTAATGCCTCTTTTACTCTCATTTTTATTTCGGCAGGGTTCAATTTTTCCGATACTAAGCCAAAGGCGATGTCGGCGGCCACGGTGGGCATTACTAATTGGTGATCGGGGTTTTGGAAGACGAAGCCAAGGGGTTTTTCTGTTTTAATGGTGCCTTCATCCGCTTCTAATACTTGGGCAATTAGTCTCAAAAGGGTTGATTTACCACAGCCATTATCTCCTAATAACATCCAAAATTCTCCTTGTGGTACTTTTAGACTACAGGATTGGATGACGGGCGCTTGGCTATGCCAACTAAAATTTAGTTTTTCAATTTCGATACCGTTTTGCTTCATAGTTGAATGAGTTTGTAGGTTGAGAAGTGCCAAAGCATAACCCAATAGTAATTTTTTTTAATTTATTTGTAATTAATTAACGAAATCCTAATGTAATAAGTCCAACCTTTCCTAAAATTAGGCTAGAAGCTGGAAATACCATAACACAATATTATTTTCTGGAAATGTTTATTAATGTCATTTTTTCTGCCACGTTAACCAATAATTTTATCTCGAACTGAGTTAAGTGGATATATAATGACTTTAGAAATTATCAAAAAATCAGAGGAAAAATACCGAAATATGGAACAACAGGGAGCAAAAACCCAGTCAATTCGCTCCTTAGCTGATGCCCTACATCGCTGTCAAGAATTAGGGATGCGGTTATCTCGTCAAAGGAGATTTATCCTACAATTGTTGTGGTCAACACAAGAGCATTTATCCGCTAAACAAGTTTATGATCTTTTAAGTCAACAGGGTAAGCATATTGGTCATACTTCGGTATATCAAAATCTTGAAGCATTGTCTAGTCATGGTATTATCGAGTGTGTTGATCGACACGACGGGCGCTTATATGGTAGTGTTACGGATAAACTCAGTCATGTTAACGTTATTGATACCAATAAAATTATTAATGTTTGTGTAGAATTACCTTCGGAAATAATTGCAGAAATTGAAACAAAAACAGGGGTAAAGGTAACTAATTATCGGGTTGATTTTTTCGGTTATAGTAATCAAAATTAATCATGACTAATGATGCTAAAATTAATTTACTTATTTTCGATGATGATTTGATTGTTCGTTTGGGTCTAATTGCCTTAATTCAAGGACAAGTTAACTCTAACATTTCCATTATTGCTCAAGGAAAATTTGCTGATATTTTTCCTCTTTTAGAGCAGGAAAAAGCTCAAGTTATTAATTTATTATTAATTTCCCTTGATTTAGCTTTGAATCCAGATAAGGTCAGTGATTTACAGGCTTTAGGTCGAAAACTGCGCCTCAAATATCCTGATTTACCAATGCTGTTGATTACATCTTCGGGTAGTAATGAAACTTTAGAGAATATTGATAATGTTAAGGGTTGTTGCCTGAGAAGTGGTGATGCTGATGAGTTGATTAAAGCTATTAAAATTTGTGCTAGTGGCGGTACTTATTTTCGTTCCAGTCAAATCAAAAATACTCCATTATTTTGGGGTTGGTTATCTGGTCAATGTCAGTTAGGTTTAAGAGAAATCGATAAAAATATTAATGAAATTAACTATTATTTAAAACAGCAAAATTTATCAGCTATCGATATTATTTTTTGGCAAGGCAGACGGAGAGAATTACGGCTCGTGCGCTGGTTAGTTAAGCAAGTTTCACCTACTAATAATTCCAGCGCCCTCCCCTCCATAACTAATAATAGTCAAGAACGAGAATCAACGGAAAATAATCAAGAAAAGACAAAAACAACAGGTAAATTAACGATAAACAAGAGTGAGATTACGTTATCGAGGGATATTATTAAAGAAAAAATTAATGGTTCTTTATCAAATTGTACTGATTTAATTTTAGAAACTGATATTTTATTAGACAATATAAAAAAAGAATTATTTTTATTAATTTTAAAAGAATTAAGACTATTAATAAAAGATTTAACTAGCCTTAATTTAACTGTAGAAGAAATTAACCAGAGAAAGTTAATAGTTATTAAAGAATTATGGCAAAGTAGCGCCCTCAAATATTTAGAAATTTATTGGGATCAATCAAAACCAGAAAATGACATTAATTTAAAAACAAGTATTACTAACTATAGTCAATTTATCATTGACAATCAACTAATTAAAATACCTTTATTTGAGCAATTATTAAATTATTTAGTCAAAGAAGAAAACTTTTTGATCGACTATCAAGTTTATGCTTATGGTAGTAAAGATGGAGAAGAAATAGAATTAATCTTAACAGAAAATGCTCTAAATGTAGTGGCTCTTAGTGTGATGCAATATATTTTAAATGAGTTAATAGAATATGCTGATATTAAACATAACTTATTAAAACCCGAATGGAAATCATCTCGAAAAATAGCTATGTTTCGTAATAATTTAGGTTGGAAATATCGCCGAGAAAAATATTGGCAAAACCCCCGTAATATTTTTGAAGATGAATACCCTTTATTAACTTTTGCTTATCAAGGTATCGTCAAAACTAATCTTAGTCATCCTCGCCAAGAAGAGTTAAAACAATTACAAGGATTGCCTTGGTTAGTAACTATTTTAATCGAATTAGTAGATAGTTTGGCGAGGGGCGCTAAATCTTTAGCTGATATTTTCGGTAAGGCATTAGTATATATTTTGACGGAAATTCTCGGTAAAGGTATTGGCTTAATTGGTAAGGGCATATTACAAGGCATTGGCAATAAAATTAAAAATTAGAGTCTGCTAAATAAATTACCAACCTTATCAAACAAATATATTATATCAAGTTTGGATAATTAATTTTTGGAGTTATTTATTAACCAATTTTCTAAATCTGTCATGCCCTGAAAATCCAGTAATGCTTCCCCTAAAGATTCTAATTGAGGAATGGATAAATTGCGTACTTCCCCTTCTATCTGAGAGGGCAAACTACCGCAACGGCGATTTAATAAGCGGATAACCATATTAGTTTCTGCTTCTTTAGTAGCTTCAATACGCCCAATTTGTATTCCTTTTGTAAGTCCAATTTCTTCTCCTTCGCTGCGCCCGATTTCCCATACTTGCTGATAAAATCTAGTTTGGGTGATGTCGGCTTCTCTTAAATTCATCATTTTTTGTATCTCCTCAATAGTTAATGTGGGAAATTTATTTACCAGTATAGCTTCTATCACATCTAATTTTTTCCTAAATTCTTCCTCACTCTCCACACTTGCTAAAATTTTATTCGCTTCTTCTACTGCTTGTTTTTTCGGTGTAACAATTAATTTTAATAATGCTAAATTTGGGCTTAATTTATCCTGTGTTAATAAGTCTGATAAAAATATTCTTTGTACTTTTTCCGCTAACAAATCTTGATAGGGTTTTTGATTTCCTAAATCTTGTTTACGGTTATTTAAAATTAACAATCCTCGCCAATCTCTCTTAATTTTATACTGATGTAAGTAGATAAATATACCACCAAAATAGCGCCCGTAAAACTCACCATCATTCTGCATTTGTGCTTCTAAAAACACTAGAGGTAAATTATCATCATCAAGCAATGGTGTTAATAAACCATCTAAACGAAATTCTTTTTCTTTGACGACGGGCGCTTGATAATCAAATTCACAGTCTGGCGGTATTTCAGGGATTAATTCTGATATTAGTGATTGTTGAGTGAGAAAGATGCGATAAAAAAATTTGTCGGTTTTCATGTCACGGGGGAGGGCGCTGGGTTTCTTTTACCTCAAATGATTAATGATTTTACCTTTTGTGTCATTATTATTTCTTACTCCCCTCTCCTGTGGGAGCAGGGTGTTTTCATTGTCAAAAATGTTAGTTTATCAAACTAGCTAATAGTTTGAAATTCAGAGGTTTTTAACTACTAATAAATCAATTAATAGTAAAAAATCTCCCTTTCTCCCTTGCTTCCTCTGCTTCCCCTGCTAAACAAATCAATTTTGATGCTGACTTTGAAAACGCCCTGCTGTGGGAGAGGAGTTGAGGGTGAGACTATGAAATTAAATCACTCTTTCTCTAAGTGGTCATCTTTATCCTTACCTTTACGTTTTGTCACCCCTCCTAACAAGACTAAAGCCCCTAAACCGAATAAAATTGAAGGTTCTGGCGTAGATTGAGGAGAAGATGACCAGTTGACAATTTCTCCTTGAGTGGTGGCATCTAATCCTTCTAATAAACCTGCATTGCTTAATGAGGTAAGATCATCAAATTTAGTTGTTTCGCTGAGGGCAGTGTTTAAATCTTCATTCATTTGTACAAACCACATCAGGCGCTGGGTTTCTCCTGCACCAATGGTCAAATTCCACACATCTGTGAAATAGTCTGTATAACCATTACCCGAATCAGTACCCGGAATTGCAAAAGTATCTAAAGCTACCTCTACGTTACCCAAACCATAGCGCACGAAAGTCAAGATAGGATCATCAAATGGCGCGGTATCGGAGCTGATAAACCACCGATCGCTTTGTTGGAAGACGTTATCACCACTGCTAGAGTTTTCAATTACTGTACCGCTATCAGAACCTAAATCACCACCGTACAGCACTTCTAACCCTTGACTACTACCTGTAGTATTGGTAAAAGTGGCTAAGACTCTGGCAATGCGGTTATTGTCAAAGAAATAATCCAAACTGGTGTTAATACCGCCAATATCTTGGGGAGTAATGGTATTCAGAAATGTTCCAGCGCCCATCGTCTCCGATCAACCTGTCCATTGGGTTGTTGGAAAAAAGTGCCATTGACCCGAATTCCAGCAAAACGGTCAAAAGCGTCAGTTAGTTGATCTGTTACAGAGCCAGAAGCTGTTTGACCAACAATCAAAAAAGCATCCCCAATACCAAAAACAGAACCAGGAGCAGTAGCGCCCCCCGCCGTCACCACCATGGAAGCAGAGGCGTTATTAATCGCACGTAATGAACTAGAACTACTGGAAGCAGAACTCCTTCCCCATACTGCATTTCCTTGATCAACCACTAAAGGTAAATTAACTGTTGCCGCCTGTACGGGGGCAACTCCCATCGCCAATGCCATTCCAGCGCCCGCCGTAGCAAGGCGTAATTTATTAAATGCGTTACTTTTCATACCAAGTATTTCCCTTTTATGTTGACCAAACTTGATTTATCAGATTTAATTAGCAGTGTGATTCATTGACAACTTATTGATTTTCATTGGCTCAAAATTATTTTTTGCTGATATTAAGTATAGATTATTTTTTCTTTTTTTATCTAAGTTTTTTATGAGCAATCGGGGGCTTCTTTAGTAAAAAGTAAGAGGTTTTGAGGTGAGGGGGAGGGCGCTGGGTTTTATCCCCCCTAGCTCTGCTTGTCAAAGCGGAGGAATGTAGTTTTGAGGGCTATGAATTTTTAGTAGTTTTCTTCTTTTGGTATGGGAAACTGGTTAACTATATCGATGCTAAGGTGGAGGGCGCGCGCTATTTGTTCTCTTGTTAATCCTAACTTTAATAGTTCAGGAATTGTCTCAATTTTGCCTTCGAGTTTGCCTTCGAGTTTGCCTTCAAGTTTTCCTTCAAGTTTTCCTTCGGAATAAGTATCCTGATAAAAACGAGTCTTTTTAAAGTCTGTCAATGTAAACATTTTATCCAATTCCTCCCTTGAGTATTGAGTAAATTTATATATTAAAATTTTTTCAATTAATTCTACGGTATATTTTTGTTTTGTGCTGTTTTTAATAGTATTTTCTGTCAAATCAAACAGATATTTGACTTGAGTCTTTGCCTTTTCTTCTGAGGCTACAATCAATTTTACTATTTCTATACCAATATTATCACTTGGCTCAAAGTCTAGTTGGTCAAGATAAATAATCTCTAGTTTTCCTGATTGACGAAAACTCTCGTAATACTTTGGTAGGGGATAATCAAGTTTGTGATTTGCCCATATTACCAGCGCCCGAAAGTCGTTGGGGGGATTGTATTGTCCTAAGTACATAAATATTTCGGTAAATAAACGCTGATATAAGTTATTATCATTTTGGAATTGTACCTCGACAAAATAGATTGGTTGATTAATATTATCAGTAAGAAAAACTCCATCAATTCTTTTGGATAGTTGTTTTAATTCTTGAGAAAGAAATTGATACTGTTGGGCTAATTCGGAGGGTAAATTGAGTAAGCTAAAGAGAGTTTCGGGTAAATATTGGAATAATTCATAAAATATGGAGTCAGTTTTCATGATTAATTTTATGGATAGCACCTAATTATATTAAAGGGCATGGAAAGAATTTGCGTGTTTGGACTTGATCGATATAAAATAGAAGTTTTGAGTTAATTCTGTTGCCATCATCGGCAATGTGAAATATTGAGCTAGTTATAGTAAAAAAATATATTAAAGGAGCAAAAGTGCGTAGAATCATTATGGCTGGTAACTGGAAAATGCACAAAAACCAACGAGAATCCCTTGAATTTTTACAGGGATTTATGCCTCATCTGGAAGATACTCCAGAAAATCGTGACATCGTTTTGTGTGTGCCTTTCACTACTTTACATTTTATGTCCAAAAATTTGCATGGTAGTCGTATTAATTTGGGCGCACAGAATATTCACTGGGAGGAGGAGGGCGCTTTTACGGGAGAAATATCGGGCGCTATGTTGACGGAAACTGGTTTAAATTATGTCATTGTGGGGCATAGTGAGCGTCGTCAATATTTCGGTGAAACGGATGAAACGGTTAATAAAAGGCTGTTGGCGGCGCAACGTCACGATTTAACCCCCATTCTTTGTGTGGGTGAAAGTAAAGCTCAAAGAGACGCTGGAGACACAGAACAAGTTATTATTAATCAATTAGAAAAAGGTTTGGTTAATGTTGATCAAGCTAATTTAGTCATTGCTTATGAACCAATTTGGGCTATCGGCACGGGGGATACCTGTGAGGCGGAAGAAGCGAATCGAGTAATTGGGGTTATTCGTAGTCAGTTAACTAATCAAGATGTTACTATTCAGTATGGTGGTTCTGTGAAGCCTAACAACGTAGATGAAATTATGGCTCAACCCCAGATAGATGGTGCTTTGGTGGGGGGCGCTAGTCTTCAATATGACAGTTTTGCGAGATTGGTTAATTATCAGTAGTCTTAACAGTTTGATATTTGGTGGGGTGGCGTGCGCCGTTTTTGTTTAAATCATCAATCCAGCGCCCTCCATCCTAGTTGAAATCCTCAGCAGATTTGTTAAAACCTTTTCTTTTTAAAAAAGTAGCTAGTTATAGCTACCTTGAATTATTTAGAGATTAGGAAAAAATACGATTTTGGTAACAATTCCTAGTAATCCTGTTACTAAGACACCAACTAAACCTAAAAACCCTAACGTTAAAGTATTGAAACGATTATTAATAGAAGTTTCTAGCTTCTCAATTTTACTGTCTAGTTTTTCTTCTAAACCGTCGATTTTACTATCTAATTTATCTATTTTACTGTCTAGTTTATCTTCTAAAGCATCGATTTTACTATCTAGTTTATCTATTTTACTGTCTAATTTATTGAGTACATCAATTAAACCAATTTCGATTGGTTGTGCCATGATAAAATATTCCTAGTTTTTATGTTAATGATAAAGAAAAATACTCAAGTTATTGGGAGGGGGTTAATCGGGTAATCCTTGATGAGTTTTGCAGTACATGGAAGTGTAGCAAGGCTAAAGCGTTACCACTATTACTAGAGTTTTGGTTTGAGAATAAAAATAACGTCTCCACCGTTACGTTAACAGGAAAAAAAAACTATGATTTTGAGTTGTCAGATTCTACATCTTCGGCGGAAGTATAAATTTCAATACCCAAATTTTCCGCCACCGGTAGCGCGCGCCGATCTACCATAGGAGAAATAACTAACTTACGATTAACTTCCCTCTGATGACGTTTTTGATAAAATGCCACTTTGCGATCAAAAATATACATATCACCCTTACTCATGGAAGATTTTATTTCACAAAGTATAACTAAGCCATTTTTTATAATGACATCAATTTCCACTTGATCAGGTCTGCCGAAAACATCCCCATCGTCATCAAAATCATTGAGATTGAAAACCTCCACCCCAAAAGAATCCTCAAGAATACCTTTAAGCGCATTGCGAAAACTAGCTTCAGAATACAAACCCCAACGAGAACCTAACGCACCGATGGCGCTATCATATTTTTTATGGAGCTTTTGTATTTCTGCTAAAGTAGCTTTGTTATACTCCTGTTGCTCATGCCATTTTTGATTTTGTTCGTGAATGAAGTTATCAAGACGGCGATTATTTTCCGCCCATTTTATAGCTTGTTCTTCTCGATCTTGCCGTAATTCTGCTAAAATACGATCAAACTTACTATCTGTTTCTTGTTTTGGAGAATAGTATTCCGACACCGTGCGCAGGATAAAATCCCGAATGGAAGCATCTTCAGCGATAATTCTCGGTAATTCTTGTTGAATTATGGTTTTAATTTCAGTGGATGTCATAATATAAAAGAAATTCCATTGACGGGAAAATTTGTCTTTACTTCATTATATGATCAGTGCCATGAACTTTTTGACAAATGGGGCTAGAAAATAGATTTTATAGTAATCAGGGGAGAAGCTGGAAATACCGTGACAAAATCATATTTTGTGAAGATGTCTAATGGGTTAAGTGCAATCACAGTTAAGATATTGATGGATATGATATGATCTCTTAGCTGACTGATTTTAGAAATAATATCCTCACCATGGCAATTATCGAGTTAAAGGGATGGTATCTCCCCCAGTATCAACCGTTGCGAGAAGTTTTAAAGCAACCGGCTGATTTGCGTCTCAACCGTAGTAGTTTGTTAAAGTCTGGTTTGAGAGCGGATTTTCTTAATGACATTGACGAAGTAAGTAGCGCTCAGTGGTTTCTTTGTTACCTTGAAGGGGAAACCGTGGAATTTTATCTCGAAGGTAGTGGTAGTTACAGCATCGCTAATATTGATTTAATCTCCAGAGAGATTTATTTTCATAAACAAGAGGTTTTTTCCAGTCTTGAACCAATGTTATTTATGAGTATTTTTGATCCACAGTGTCAGCATACCATTGCCCTGATGGAAAGTGTGGGGAGGGCGCTGGAAATATTAAACGAAAATAGTCGTATTCCCTTAAAACTAGAATTGAGTAACCGCAACACAATTCCCCTGCGTTTGGCTAATATCCCTGCGCGAAAAATTCGTCAGAGTTTATTATTTATTGCTGATATTACCCCCATTAAACAGGTTAGTAACTCTGCGGAAAATTTCATTTCTCATCCCCTCGTTAATTTAGAATTGGGTAGCGCCAGCGCCCTCAAACCGCAATCTGACATCCTTTTACTACAGGAGGAGGGAGAATATAAAGGGGGAAAACAACTGTTTGATCTACCAGAATCCCAGAGAATTAGATATAGTAATAGTGAGGAATTACTAGAAACCTTCCCTACTGTGGTTAAAGTATTGCTGAGTAAATATAAATTGTTCTAGTTTTGCCATCAAAAATTCATCGCTTTGTCATACCAATTTCATAAATAGCACCTATACTAATAAATAAGTCAGCGAAAGAAAAGGTTTTCCTCTTTATCTCCTTCGCTCTTTACGCTGACTTTTCTTTCTCAATATTTTGTGTTGCTGATTATTAAGCAATGTCTTAAAATTATTTTAAAAGATAATTTTATTATTAAAACTTTAATTATTTAAGGTTGAGATAGCATTATTAAATTATTTCTAGTTTAGTTACAAGTAAGTAAAATAATCTAGTTTTAACAAGAGAAAGAAAGACAAGGGGAAGCATCAGGTTTCGGGTGTCAGATGAAATGCTTATAAATTAAAGACCTTCGCCCAACACTGACTTTTCATAAATCGAACATTTTTATCGATGATGTTTAGTTAGAGTGGAGCAAAGAGGGGCATTTTTAAGCAAAAAAGACCATTTTTGGAACTCTTTTTGGCTTTCATGTTGCTGAAAATCTCTATTTGACAAGATTTTAGACCTATTCAGCAGACCTTAATTAAATAGTAAAGGAAGTAGAGAAAACCTCACCTCTTATTAAAAATAAAAAACTATAATAAAAAATAACACAAAAAGAAACTTTGTCTTCTTTAAATATGTCTAATTAATCAATAAATTTTAAATAATCTTAAACTTATATAGAGGAAATATCCATGGCTAAAAAACCATTACTATCAAAACTCAGCACCGGTACATCATTTTTATTATTAGGCTTAGGTATTGGTGTTGGCTTCAATTCTTTAAGCAACATTCCGCAAATATCTGCTTTTACTGGTCAATCACCAGCACAAGAATCAAGAGATTCTCTCAGCGCCCAACTACTACCAACAAATCGTAATGGAAATGTTAATTTCGTTTCAGAAGTAGTACAAGAGATAGGTCCGTCGGTGGTGAGAATTAATGCTTCTCGTAAAGTTGCTACCCAAGTGCCACCAATATTTAATGATCCTTTTTTCCGTGGCTTTTTTGGGGATCAAATTCCACAAATGCCAGACGAACAAATTAGAGAAGGTACAGGCTCTGGTTTTTTAATTAGTGATGATGGTAAAATTTTAACTAATGCCCATGTGGTGGAGGGCGCTACGGAAGTATCCGTTAACCTCAAAGATGGCCGGGTTTTAGCGGGGAAAGTGTTAGGTACTGATCCTCTCACGGATTTAGCAGTAATTCAAGTGGATGCTAACAATTTACCCGTGGCAAAATTAGGTAACTCTGATGATTTAATCATTGGGGAATGGGCTATCGCTATCGGCAATCCCCTAGGGCTTGATAACACCGTCACCACTGGAATTATCAGCGCCACAGGCAGATCAAGCGCTCAAATTGGTGTGGGCGATAAACGTTTAGATTTTATTCAAACTGATGCTGCTATTAATCCGGGTAACTCTGGAGGTCCTTTACTTAATGCTCAAGGAGAAGTAATAGGTATCAATACGGCAATTATTCGTAATGCACAAGGTTTAGGGTTTGCTATTCCTATTAATCGGGCGCAGGAAATTGCTCAACAACTAATCGCTGAAGGAAAAGTAGATCATCCTTATATCGGTGTTTCTATGGTGTCTCTGACACCCCAAAATCTGCAACGTGTGCAAAGTGAAGGTTTTAATATCTCTGCCAATGAGAAAGGAGTTTTAGTGGTGCAAGTAGCGCCCGACTCCCCAGCCTCTCAAGCTGGTTTAAAATCAGGAGATATTATCAAAACTATTGATGGCACTAACGTCACGGATGCAGAAACTGTCCAAAAGGTAGTTGCATCTAATCGAGTGGGTAAGGAAATCCCCCTCACTCTCAAGCGCCAAACTAATGAAGTAAGTCTTAATGTTCGTTTGGGCATATTACCCACCCGTTAATTAGGTGGTGCTGAAAAAGTATTTTGGCGGGGGGAGGTGTCAGGTGTCGGGTGTCAGGTATCAGGTGAAATGCTTATATATCAAAGATTTTGCCATAATAATCATTTTCTATAAATTGCCATTGTGTATCAATTATTTTTGATTTGGAGATCAGAAATATAGATTTTTTGGCGAAAAAAGATTATTTTCTGCACTTTTTTTGAGTTATATTGTGCTTAAAACCCTTAATTTATAAGCATTTTACCTGACACCTCCCCTAACTATGAATACGCGGTTGCGGATATAATTCCTTGAGGATTTCGCTCTCAATATCTGCTAACTCTACTAATCTTTCTTCTACTGTAATACGGTCGAAATATTTAGTAGCCAAGACCCAATAAATGCCATAATGTCTGGCTTCTGATGCCATTAAACCTCGATAAAATTTAGCCAATTCCACATCAGGGCAATATTCACCTAATAATCCTAGTCTCTCATGGGAGCGCGCTTCAATCAATGCGGAGATTAACAGAGAATCCAACAAACGATGAGGCTCATGACGACGAATACTACTTTTTAAAGTAGCACCATAAGGGGATGGGGTGAGGGGCGCTAGGGGAATATTTTTTCTTGCTAACCAATCATTTACCTGCTGAAAATGCTCTAACTCTTCTTGGGCGATGCTTGTTAGCTGGTAAATTAGCTCAGTATAGGAAGGATAACGAAACAATAAATTAACCGCTACTCCGGCAGCCTTGCGTTCACAATGGGAATGATCTAATAAAATAATATCTAAATTAGATAAAGCCTGTTGTAACCATGCTTCGCTAGTGGGTTGAGATAATAACTTGATTTTTGTTGCTGTTTTCATATCTTTAAAGTAACTTATTTTAAGGGAATAAATAAACTAAAAGTAGTCCCATTATTGGCTTGATTTTTTAACCATAAAGAAGGGCTAAAAATTTCTATTTTAATATTTAATTTATCACATAATTCTTTCACGATAGCTAAACCTAATCCCGTGCCTTCAATGTCGCTCTGTGCCTGTACTCCACGATAACGGCGCTCAAAAATATGACCTTGATCTTGATGAGGAATACCATAACCAGTATCGCTAATTTCAATCACTAATTGTTCTATATTTTGATCTTGTTTTTGCACCATAACTTCTAGTGCCAGCACCCCTCCCTCTGGAGTATATTTTATGGCATTATCTAACAAATTATTAAAAATTTCTCTCAAGGCTTTAGCATTACTAAAAATTATTGGTAAATCACTTTCAATATGATTAATTACGGTAATATTTTTTTCCTTAGCCAGAGTAGTAATGCCATCAATTAATGGTTTAATTAGTTGATAAATGTCAATAGATTCTTTTTTTTGGATACTTTCTGTTAAGAAAAAACTGGTGGACTCAATATCAGGTAAATCTAAACAATAGTTACTATTAACGACTTCCCAATCTTCACTAAAATCTTGAATTAAATCTTTTAATCTATCCCCCTCTCTGAGAATATTTTGTGCAATAGAATAATTTTTGTCTTCTGGAATTAATCTTTTTAATAATAATTTAGCAAAAGTTCTTATAGCAGTTAAAGGATTGCGTAGTTGATGTAAAAAGTCATCCAGATGTTCATTTTGAATAATTTGTAATTGATAATTTTGTTGTATTTTCTGTTCTGCAATTTGGCTTCTTTGATCTAAAAATCTGGCTAAACTAATAGTTTTAGCTACTTCTTCCACTTGTAAAATATCTCGTTTTTGCCATGGTTCAATACTACGATTTGTTGCTAAAAATCCCATCATATTATCCTGATAAATTAATGGTAAAATTAGTTGATGAGGCGATATTTGATCTTTATTATATCTGATTAATTGAGATAAATTATTAGATGTTTGTTCATACCAATCAAGATTAAAATCTTCATTATTTATGGATTCGCTGAGGCGGAGGGCGCTGTTATTTTCACTATTACTAGCAGGATAAATAAGAATAGGAACTAATTTTGGTGGAGAATTAACAAAATTTTCTGTAAGATAAATTGCACTTTTTTGAGCAGACAAATTTTGAGCTAACAAGACCAGTTGTGCTTGACAAAGTTCAATGAATTGCTCACTGACCGTTATATTAGTAAATGCGCTCATGGTAAGGCATAAATTGAAATAATACTTCTTATTTTATTGCTTAACGGGTAATTTGACCAATTCAATGGATAATTGACAATTGATAATTGATAATACCTTAGTTCAAGATAAAATTTTCGGTGCTGTAAAGGTGTCAGGTATCAGGTGTT
Organism: Cyanobacterium sp. T60_A2020_053; assembly: GCA_015272165.1. Taxonomy (NCBI): domain Bacteria; kingdom Bacillati; phylum Cyanobacteriota; class Cyanophyceae; order Chroococcales; family Geminocystaceae; genus Cyanobacterium; species Cyanobacterium sp. T60_A2020_053. The sequence goes on along the minus strand of JACYMF010000008.1, from coordinate 131,311 downwards.
AGGTGAAAAAAAGGTGTCAGATCTCAGGTAGCAGGTATTAGGTTAAATTTAAACTGTTGACTTATAATAATTGCATTTTTAAAATACTCAAAGCAATACTCAAAGCCATACTGATTAAAGTTTACATTAATTAGGGTCTGCTGAATAAATCGAAACCCTTGTCAAATAAAGGTTTAAAGTCTATTCTACATAAGAAAAAGTGTCATAAATTGACTTTTTTCTCCAAAAATACTGTATTTCCTTCTTCCCAATCAAAAATTGTTGATACAAATGAGTAATTTATGAAAAATAAATATTTGGCTTAACTCTTTAATTTATAACCATTTCACCTGAAGCCTGACACCTCCCCTTATCAGGCATTTTTGCATCGAACTGAGGTGATAATTGAGTTAGAATAAATTGACTATCATTGAGGAGAATCTGCAAAATGTTCGCTCAAATCTCACCATTGGATCAAATCGGGGAATTTAATCCCCAATTATTTCGAGAAATCAAAGGTAGAATTAACCTGCGTAATGTCGTAATTACTGCCACATTGTCTATTGTGGGACAAGTATTATTATGGTTGTCTTTTAAAGGAAAATTACCTTTAATTGAAGGGGTTAATAATCGCTATTGTACAGGAGAAGCCTATGAAAACTCCTATTATGTACCATCCTGTATTGCTGATTTAAACGGTAATGTCATGATTATCAAAGAATTATGGTGGCTTGATGTATTTACCACCATGAGTGTTATTGGTATTTTTATTTTGCTAGTGGCTGGTAGCTATATGTTAGTTACTGATATTGCTAAAGAGGAAAACAAAGGTACATTTAACTTTATTCGTTTAAGTCCTCAGTCAGCGACTAATATCTTTTTAGGTAAAATTTTAGGAGTACCTATCCTCATCTATTTGTTCGGATTTTTAGCTATTCCTTTGCATTTATGGGCTGGATTGAGTGCAAAAATTTCTTTTCCGCTAATTATCGGCTTTTATTTAGTTTTAGCTACTGCCTGTGCTTTTTTTTATAGCGTTAGCTCAGTTTTGAGCTTAACTACTGGCGGTTGGGGTAGTTTTCAAGCGCCCGTCATCGGTACATTTATATTATTTTTCCTACTTTCCATCATGGGAATAACACTACAAGTCAACGCCCCTGTTTATACAGAAACATCCTTTGACTGGTTTTTATTATTTTATCCGGGGACATTTTTAGCTTATGCAGTAGAATCCACCTTTTTAGCCAGTCAAACGGTAGGTTCTCTTAACGCTGATGCTTTAATGAATTTACGGTGGTATGGTGCAGGTTTGTGGCATCATGCTTTTAGTGGTGGTGTTTTTATGATGGTTAATTATCTGGTTTGGACTTTTTGGCTATGGCAAGGTTTGAAACGCCGTTTTCATAATCCCCTCGCCACCATAATTAGTAAAAAGCAAAGCTATGGTATTTCCGCTACTTTTGCCATTATTAATGTTGGTTTTGCTCTGCAAAATGTTAGTGAATATCATACTTTTTTCCATAGTTTAATTACTGTGCAGGGTTTTAACTTAATTTTATTTTTATTACTAATTCCTTGTTTAATGCCATCTCGACAAGCACTGGTAGATTGGGCGAGATTTCGTCATCAAAACTCAGGAGAAAATCGTCATCTTTTCAAGGATTTAGGTTTGGGGGAAAAAAGTCCACCGTTATTGGCAATCATAATTAATCTTGCTATTGTTAATTTATATCTTCTTCCTTCGGTATTTACTTTCGGAGATGATATTTTTTCCATCCTTTTCGGTTTAGTCGCAGGAATCATGGTAATTTTGTTCTATGCTTCCCTTGCTCAAACCATGATGTTATTAAAGACCGACAAAAGAGCTTTATTGGCGACGGGCGCTGTTATGCTGATGATGGCAACTCCAGTGGTTGGTATTGTTTTATGGCGCGACATTTCATGGTTGAGGGAAAGTTTTGTTTTCTTATCGGGCTTACCGATAGTCGTTACTCCTGCTATGTCAACTTCCTTGATGATGATGACTTTATTAGGGGAAACATTAGGGATTGTAGCTGTTAATTTACAAACAGTCAAAACCTTAAACAAAGCTGGAATGAGTGTTACTAAACGCTTAATGATGGCAGAAACTGAGTAGGGGTTGATTTTGGCGGGGAGGTGTCAGGTTTCGGGTGTCAGGTGTCAGGTATAATGCTTATAAATTAAAGAATTAAGCCAAATAGTTATTTTTCATAAATTGCTCATTTGTCTCAATAATTTTTGATGGAGATGGACAAAATACAGTATTTTTAGAGAAAAAAGGCTATTTTTTGTCAATTCTTTCACCTAATACCTAACACCTGATACCTGACACCTTTACAGCACCGAAAATTTTATCTCGAACTCAGGTTAAAATGATGGAAAAAGCCTACCAAAAAGTTATCATTAAAGAGTGTCAAGAGCCACTATTACCCATACCCCTTGATATATTCACCGTGGCGACTCCCCCACCATATGAGGCGAAGGGCGCTGATTATCAAGGTAAGTCACCTTATTATCTCAGGGAAGGAGTGATAGAAGCCTTAATCAAAGCACAAGAGAAATTACAGCAATTACAAGTGGGATGGCGTTTTTATATTTTTGACGCTTATCGCCCCATTTCTGTGCAACAGTTTATGGTTGATTATACGTTTCAGTGGGAATGTGAAAAACGAGGTTTGAATCCAGCGCACCTCACCGCAGTTGAAAAAGATGGGTTATTACAAGAAGTGTATAAAATTTGGGCAATACCGAGCCATAATCCTGACACACCTCCTCCCCATAGTACGGGGGGCGCTATTGATTTGACCTTAATGGACGAAAACGGTAATATTATTGATATGGGTGGAGATATAGACGAAATGTCGGCGCGCGCTGAACCGAATTATTATCTTCAATTTACTGAAGATATATCATCCCAAAAGTATCAACAAAGACGAGATTTATTACTTACTGCCATGACTTATGGCGGATTTAAGCGACATTTAGGAGAATGGTGGCATTTTTGTCTAGGGGATCAAATGTGGGCATGGTTAAGCAATTCTGATCATCCCTACAATCAATATTACGCTATCTATGGTGCTATCTAATAACTTGAAATCAAATGATAGTATGAAAATTAGGAAAAATTACTATTATTCCAACCCTAAAAGTTGACGACTAGGGGCGCTGAAATCAATATCAATAGTGGTTTGATTATTCAAATGGGCTATTTCATCTTCTATTTTGTTAAGACGATTAATAGCTTCTTGACGTTCATTGTAAAGCAAATTAATATCAAATACTTCAATATAAAGTTTACCCATGCCATCTTGACGAGAAAGGTTATAAGGTTACTTCTACTATGGTAATCGCTTTCAGCCGATTATTATTCTTACCGTTACCTTTTAATAATTCTCGTAAATTTTCTCGCTCATCATTAAATTTGTTGAGCAATATATTGGCTTTTTGTAAAGTTATTTTCACCAAAAGTATTGGGTTGAACATGGTTCAACCCTTAGGAAATTAATTACCAATAGAAATTTATTTAGGTTCTGCTGAATAAATCGATACTATCGTGAGATAGTAAAATCCCATAATTGTAAATCATCCATTGCTCATAACCTTCACTCCTCAACTTTTAATCAAAACCTATTTACCCATACCTAATTGTTGGGCTTTTTGATACACTTTACCTTCTGTTAACAAAGAAGGCGCAATTACTACTTCGATTTCCTGCATTTCCTTGATGTTTTTAGCTCCTAAAGTTCCCATACTGGTTTTCAGCGCCCCCAACAAATTATGAGTACCATCATCTAAACGAGCAGGACCTGTTAAAATTTCTTTAATAGTTCCCGTTGTACCCACATTAATTCTTGTACCTCTCGGTAAAACAGGGCTAGGTGTCGCCATACCCCAATGATAACCCCTACCCGGTGCTTCGGCACTACGAGCAATGGGAGAACCGATCATCACCGCATCAGCACCACAGGCGATACATTTACAAATATCACCTCCGGTGATGATACCGCCATCAGCAATAATTGGTACATATTTACCTGTTTGAGCTTGGAAATCATTGCGCGCGGCAGCACAATCGGCTACAGCGGTGGCTTGGGGAATACCTACCCCTAAAACACCTCTGGAAGTACAAGCAGCGCCCGGTCCAATTCCTACTAAAATACCAGAAGCACCGGCTTTCATTAAATTCATCGCCACATCATAGGTGACACAGTTGCCCAAAATAACTGGCATGGGCATTTTAGAGCAAAACTCTTCTAAGTCAAGGGGATTAATTGATTCTGGGGCGAGGTGCGCTGTGGAAACTACCGTAGCCTGAATAAATACTAAATCTGCTCCAGCTTCTGCTACCACCTCACCATAAAGAGAAGCACCAGCCGGGGTTAAACTGACGGCAGCGATACTACCTTGATTTTTGATTTCCGTGATTCTTTGGGTGATTAATTCTGGTTTAACTGGTTCACTATATAACTCCTGCATCAAACCAACAAACTCTGATTTCCCCACAGAAGCAATGCGATCTAAAATAGGATTAGGATCATCATAACGGGTTTGGATTCCTTCTAAGTTAAGCACTCCCAGCGCCCCTAACTCAGACAATAACACTGCCATTTGTACATCAACGACACCATCCATGGCACTGGCAATAATGGGAATTTCTCTGACAATACCACCGATTTCTACTTTAGTATCCGCTAAAACGGGGTCTAATGTTGTCATGCCCGGTACTAAGGCGATTTCATCTATACCATAAGCCCGACGAGCTTTTTTGCCACGACCAATTACGATTTCCACTTTAATAATACACTTTCTACTATAAGTTATCTGCCTAGATTATCAAATTTTGACATCTTTAGGCAAGTGGGAAAATAAAGTAATAAGTAGGTTTTGCTGAAAAAGTGGAGTCATGAAGGAAATGTAGAATTTAGAATGTAGAATTTAGAATTTTTGATTGGGATGAAAAAATACGGTATTTCCAAAGAAAATAAGACAATTTATGAGAATTTTTTTGAGTTTTATTGTGCTGAAAACTTTTGTTTAACAAAGTTTTGATTCATTCAGCAAACCTGCTCTAAATCTGAGTTCGAGATCAAAAAGATGAAAAACACGCTAGTATGATATTAGTCATACCTCGTAATAATTACTATGAAAAAAACTTTATACATCCCTGATGAATTATGGGAGGAATTAACTAATTATTTACAACAACATCCTCAAGAAAACCCGTCTAGCGTAGTACAAATGGCATTAAAAGAAAAATTACGTCCTCGTAATGGTAAGGGTTTATTACAGTTAGCTGGGATAGTTAAGGATGCTTCCGCAGATTCCTCTACAAATGTTGATAACCGCTAATGAAAAGATTAGTATTAGATGCTGGACCATTAATCGCGCTAGTATCTAAAAAGGACAATTATCACAGTGAAGCTAAACTTGGTTTTAGCAAAATTTCCCTTATTTTTGGGGAAGTTTTAACTCCTTTACCCATATTATTTGAAGTTTATAAGTTTGTATCCCGTAATGAATCAATTAACATGGCAAAGAAGTTATTAAGTGTTATTGAGGAAGAAACAGTAATCGTCACTATCTCTACATCGGATTTTGTGAGTATATCGGATTTAGTATTGAACTTTTCCCATTGGCGAGGTACTTTGGAAGATGCTTCTGTGATAGTAATTGCTCAAAAATATCAGAGTCAAATTTGGACTATTGATTATAAAGATTTAGGTTTTTTTGGTAGTATGGAATTTTGGAATCCTTAGCTAAATTATTGCCTATTATCCATTAGCAACAATACCAGACCATTGCACATTTTTTTCATGGGTGCGCCGATAGGAAAAGAATAAGTCGGGATTTTGATAAGTGCAGAAGGGCGCTACAGTAATTTGTTCGGGTTTAATACCCTGTTGTAAAATTTGCTGATAAATCACTTGAGTTACATTTAATCTTACTCTTTCTGGTTGTGGATCAACTAAAATAACTTGATTTTTTGATTGATAACCTTGGCGTAAAATTTCTTCCTCGCTACCCTGAAAAATTGTTTTTAATAAGGTTAAAGCTACTTCCATGGTAACTTGATAAACTTCGCCACTGATGGCTGGACCTAAAGCAAATAAAAGGTTTTGTTTTTGACAACCGTAATCCCTGAGAAGATTAAGCGCCCTCCCCACTATTTCCGAAGCTGTGCCACGCCAACCAGAATGAATGGCAGTTACTTGCCCAGAAACCCTGTCAGCAATCAAAACCGGAGTGCAATCCGCACTAGCGCACCACGCCGATTGCCCTTTTCCTGTGGTGATGATACCGTCACCCTCGGTATATCCTTCTTCTTTTACTGCTGAACTAGGTAGAACAATATTACTATGTATTTGTTTGAGACGATAAATTGCCTTGACATTTGAGAAATTTTGTGCTATGTCTTGAGGGGTTTTACCGATAAAATCACTACTAAAAAAGCCATGTTGCCAATCACGGAGGAGGGCGCTGGTTAAATACCTTCCATGGGCTGTTTTTTGCCATTGCCAAGCATCGGTAAATGATGAAGACATTCTTTGCTCACGCTACACAAATTAACCCCTTTATTTTAGGTTATCTTTTTTACTTCGGATCAACTAATTTTTATAACCCTTCTACAGTGGTTATGATAAAGTAATAAAAAATAATGCTTAGAGCAAAATAATAGTTAAAAGTTTAGAAATTATTATTTAATAATTCTCTTTTCCCTATCTCCACCAGTAAACTTAGATGGAAACTAGCTTAATAAGTTTCTAACCAATCATAGATACGATCTAATTGATCAATGGTCACTAAACCGTATTGCCATAGTACCATAGGAATTAACTCCACGTTTTGCTCGACCGAACGTTTAGCCACAGCAATGGAGTCTTGAGAAAGATTGATTTCTTCTTGGAGAAAATTTAAAAATTTACAATAAATAGTTGGGGGCATAATCTTATTTTTTATAGTGTAGTAGTTAGTTAAATTATTCTCAATTAATAATTTTTATAGTGATGAAATATTTTGAACTCTTTTTTAAAATAATGAAGGGTTTAAAAACCTGTTTTTTAAGGGTTAGGCAAATTTAATTTAATGGTAGTGTAAGCTATCTTTCAATTTATCTTTGTCCTTTTGACAGCCTCAAAACATTTGCTTATCTTGCTGACGAGAGGGAATTTGATGGAAATAAGTAATAGTAACAGAATAATTTTCTGCTGTGGTGTTTCTTTAGATTTGCTTAATTAATTTGAATCTTCACTAGATAGTCTGCTACCGAGACTGTAAGCCTTACTCTCTTGTCCTCAAATGTAATTCTTTGTGCTAAATTTAGCTTAATTTGCTTACAAAACTTATTAAGTTTCACTCTGGATTAGGAGCCGTAAATCTTACTTTTGATATGTAATTACCGTGAATAGGTGTTTTACTTATAAAAGTATCAGTATCAACAATTTACATTGTTTTACAATGTACTTGCTTTGAGTATTAAAATCTATTTTTACGGTTAAGTCTGAAATTATAGCACAAATGAGAAATTAAGAATAATATTGTAACTAAACTTAATCATTAAATGATAACGAATTTGTAACTCCGTTTTTTACACCAGTTTTCATTTTCTTAAACGATGCCTGAGATTATTACAAAGATTTTCTTTGCGTCTTCGCGCCTTTGCGAGAGACAAAAATCTAAATTTTATTTGCCCTCTAGCCCTATTGACTCACAGAAATTGACTCAATGGGTAAAACGTCGCCGATGCTAATACCCAATTCCAGCGCCCTTCCCCCTGCCAACTCCAGCACTTGATCTACTAACACATCTGGGCTATAAATAGGGCATGGTTCTTGTAAACAAGGAGGGGCGCTATTTTCCATAGCTTGGACTTTACCTTGATATAAAAAGATTAAATCCAAACTGATGGGAACATTTTTCATCCAAAAACTAGCACGACGGGGAAATTCAAAAGGAAATAACATCCCCTGATGGGGAGATAAATACTCCCGATACATTAACCCTAAGGCTTGTTGATCTGAAGTTTGTGCCACTTCCAAGAGGATTTCCTGTCCATCTATTACTAGACGGGCGTTGGGAGGTAAGATTTGCCCCTGATTACGGTGAAGGGCGCTGGCAGAGTTTACAGTAGATAAACTAACACCTTGGCAACCCATAAGCAAAGTAGAGCTTAACACCAGCAAACTTAGGGAAAAAACTTGACCGATTCTGACATTCATGGGCAAAAAAGTTATCGAATAATAAAGGGTGTCAAGCTCCGTCTTTTCAGACATGGGCAAATTTAATGGTAGTCTAAGCTATCCTTAAATTTATCTTTGCCCTTTTGCTCACCTTTTAAGTTTCTCAGTAATGAGAATTAAAGCCTTGTTTTATGTTACATTACTTAACGATTTTCAGCAAATTTTCATAATTATTCCATGAGTCAAATTTATCAACTCGAAGAAATAACCGCCATTATCCAACAAAATCCCCAACAATGGCGCCCGTTGGTGTTTACCAATGGATGCTTTGACTTGCTTCATGTGGGGCATACTCGCTACCTTAAAGAAGCAAAATCCCATGGTAAAACCCTGATTATCGGTGTGAATAGTGATAACAGCGTCAAAACTATTAAACCGATGAAAGAAAAACAACCAGCGCGCCCCATCGTACCACAACAACAACGGGCAGAGTTACTCAGTAATCTGCGCATGGTTGATGGCGTAATAATTTTCAGTGAAGCCACGGCGACAAAAGTAATTGAGATACTAAAACCTGATATTTATGTCAAAGGAGGTGATTATGCCATAGAAACTTTGCCTGAAGCCCCTACTGTCTTGTCCTATGGTGGTAAAATTGAATTGGTGGAAATCGAAATACCGACTTCAACTACTAAAATTATTCAACAAATTTTAGCTATTAATTAAGATAACTAAATTAAAGCATACAGACGGTCAACATTATTAAAATGAACGAATTAGAAACTCTCAAAGAAAAATTTACTCAGGCTTCAGAAAAAAATCAACTCAAATTAATTGACGATATATCTCAACAAGGAGCGGAAGGATACCAATTTTTAAGGGAGTTTTTATTTTCATCTCAAGGCAAAGAAGCTAACCCCGTATTAGGTAAAACTTACCAGTTATTGAAACATCGTGAAGATTCAGAAAATCAACAAATTCTAGCGGATAAGTTTCCCTTAGGAGTAGTTGATTTACGATCAGAAAAAAATATTGATTACAGTGAATTACAAAATTTATTAATTTTGCAAAAATATCAAGAAGCTGATGTTTTAACCAGAGTTAAACTATGTGAAATTGCAGGAGAAAAAGCAATAGAAAGAAAATGGCTTTATTTTACTGAAATTAGCAAAATGCCTACCGTTGATTTAAACACCATTGATCAGCTTTGGTATGTTTATTCTGAAGGAAAATTTGGTTATAGTTTACAAAGAAAAATTTGGCTTTCATCAGGAAAAGATTATATTGAATTATGGACAAAATTAAAATGGAAAAGTGGCAATAAATGGACAAAATATCCCCAAGAATTTATCTGGGATTTGAGTGCGCCTATGGGACATTTACCCCTATCCAATCAACTGCGAGGGGTGAGAGAAATTGATGCACTTTTTGCCCATCCTGTGTGGACAAAAGATGTATAGTTTTTCATTATCCATTGTTAATTATCTTCTGAAACTTGAAAAAAGGTGTATTATGTTATGATTAATTCGTTATAATTACAAAAATAAGGAACTGATTATCCCCGACGAAAATCTATGATCGTATCGTCAGACGTAATTGAGAGTATTGCCCAAGAATTAAGCCATTCCAAAGAAGCGAAAAGGGCAAAAAAGCTAGTTTTCTATGTCAGTCAGAGATATTGGGAAGCTGATTTTAGTGTAGTTAATAGTTATTCCTTCCAAGGTCTTTTGGAAAGTTTATATCAAAATAATCCTACCGTTGAAGATTTAAAAGCCTTACTTTATCATGCTGTTGATACTCTTAATCGCAAGGAAGTTTATAACAAAATTGCCAAATATGTCTTACAGCGTATGTCGGAATTATATCAAAGTAACTCCTTTGAGGATGATTATACGGGCGCTGAAGAAGAATCGGAAAATGAGGTAATCCTCCACATTAGCGACAATATTCAACATCATGCGGAATCTCCTCGCATGAAAAAATTAATTTTTGCGGTGTGTAAGCAATACTGGGAAAATGATATTAATGTCATTGAAATGTATGATTTACGAGAGTTAATCATGGAAATAAAAGAGTTATATCCTAGTAGTAAAAGATTAAAAAGAGCTTTAGAAAATGTAGTTTCCAGCATCAATCGTCAAAATTTTTACTCCTTTATTGCCGATACCATTGTTGACGAATTGGGAACTTTGTATCGTTATGAAGCAGTGGAAGTTGATAAAGATACGAATTCATCGGAAGTAGAAGAAGATACCCAATTAATTAAGGCAAAAATTAACACTCAAGGGCTGGAAATTGATGTTGTGCAAAAAATTGAAGTAGCATCTCCCCCCGAAACTAAAACCATTGAGCCTCTTTCTGAGCAAGAAGTTGAGCCTAGTTGTGTACCAGAAGGACAAGTTATTCCTTGGTTAAAAGTAGAGAATTTATTTGAGTTAAAACAGGAAATTATGCAATATACAAATCCTTTAAGGGCGAAAATTCTGCTATTTTATGCTACTTATCAAATTGAAACAGTGGAGCAACATTGGTCAATTGTAAGGACTTGTAACTTAGATGATTTACTAATTAGAATGTTTGAGCATCATGATAAGGATATAAAGACTATCACTAACAAGTTAGAGTATGTGGCTAATTCACCCATTGAGGGCTTGGAATTAGAAGAAAATAAACAGACTTTTACGGCTTTAATTGAGGCTATTAAGCATTTTTATAAGAAAAAATAGAGAGTTTGATCTCTCTTAAAAGCCCTCACCCCCAACCCCTCTCCCACAGCAGGGTGTTTTCAAAGTCAGGATCAAAATTGATTTGTTTTTGACAAGAAGACAGGTTGACAGGGAGACAGGAGGATTTTTTACTATTAATTGATTTATTAGTAGTTAAAAACCTCTGAATTTCAGATTATTGGCTAGTTTGAGAAACTAACATTTTTGAGAATGAAAACGCCCTGCTCCCACAGGAGAGGGAAGTAGCATTTTGTATTATTTGATTGATTATGTGAACGATACTTTATTACAAGGGTTTTAAGGTCTTGTTTTAAGCAAATTAATTATCAGAAAATTAGGTATTAAAAAAATGGAAATTAACGAATTTATTCAGCGTTTTACTTCGGGAGAAACTCAATTTATCGGAGCAATGTTAGCAGGAATTGATTTGAGTCATGCTGATTTAATTGGCATCAATTTAGCTAAGGCTAATTTACAGAAATCGAATCTTTTGTTTGCTTATCTCAGTCGGGCTGATTTTACGGGCGCTAATCTGGTGGAGGCGAATTTTTCAGGATCAAATCTTAATCAAGCCAGTTTTTTGGGTGCTAATCTTCATCGTGCGGAGTTTCATGGCGCTATTTTGCAGAAAGCCGATTTTAAGGAAAGTCATTTAACTTTAGCTAATTTTCTTGATGCTAATTTGATTGAAGCGGATTTTCGCAATGCAGATATGAATAATGCTAATTTGAAGGGTGCTTGTTTGCGCAGTGCTAATTTACGTCAAGAAAAAAGGACTAGAGGAGTTAATCTCAAAGGGGCAAATCTTGATAAGGCAGATTTACAAGGCTCTGATTTGAAAGGCGCTGAGTTGAAGGGTGCTAGTTTAATTGGTACTAATTTGCGTGATGTCAATTTGAGGGGCGCTGATTTGACAGGTGCTGATTTAACGGAGGCTAATCTCAATGGTGCTTTTTTAACGGATGCTATTTGTGTCGGTACTAAGTTTATTGGTGCTAACTTGGCTAATGTGAAAATGGAGCGAGTTAATATGACTGATGCTGAGTTGGCAATGGTTAATATGGAAAGTGCTGCTATGCCTGAAGCTAAGTTTATTCGTTGTAATTTGGTACAGGCTAACATGAGTTTTGCTCGGATGAATCGTGCTGATTTTAGTCGCTCTAATCTTTATGGAGCGATTTTGCGCAATGCTTCTTTGATGGAAGTGTTTTTTGCTCGTACTAATTTAAGTTCAGCTGACATGACCAATGCTAACTTGATTGGCGCTGATTTGAGTAGTGCGAATACTCTTTCGGTTAATTTTAGCAGTGCCATCATGCCAGATGGTCAAGTTTATCATTAAATGGTGAGGGGAAAAGGTCAAAATCTTTATAGATCAACTACTTTGGCATAATCATCATTTTCTGTGAGTTGATATTTTGTCTCACTTATTTTTGATTCGGATACCAGAAATACAGATTTTTTGAAGAAACAAGAGGCTGTTTTGGATAAATATCTATGACAAAAACCTTTTTTTTAACGAGAGGGGGAAGTGCGCTGGTTTACTCTTTCTCTCACTTGTCTTTCTAATTCTAGTTGTTCTCTGACTATATCCGTATTACCAATTAAGTCACCGGGATTTGCGGTTTGTTGAGCTTTACCGTAAAATAAAAACCAACTGTTTTGTACGGGGGAGGGCGCTGGAGTTGCTACAGAATTGGTAGGATCAAAATTACTATTTTGATTATTAGGAGATGATGGCGATTGTTGAGCTTGGATGTCTTCGGCTAAAGTTCCTACCAACTTCTGTTGTAAACGACGATAATCGGAGGGGGTGGCTTTTTGTTCTGTGCCAAACATAGCGCCCAACCCCGTACCAAGGTCGGGATTGTTTACTTTTGAGGTATTAAGATCATATTCATAAACATCTCTATATATATCATCAGCGCCCGTCTGCTCTTTCATTATCGCTGTTGGACCTTCTCCAAAATTGGTTACTGGTTCATTTTCGGCTGGAATGTAACGTGTAGGTATTTCTTCTGCAGTATCAGCGCCCTCCGCCGTGGTTTCATTTTCAGGGGTGATAACAGAATTTTCGGGAATAGCATTGCAACCGGTGATGAGCAAGAACGCCCCTAACAATATTAAAATAGAGATGGAGTTAGCTTGTTTCATGGTAAAAGTTATGAAAAGATTTGTACATTAACCATTGCTGGCTAAAATTTAATAGTAGGAAATGACCCCTAAACAATGAAAACTGACGAAAATTCCGCTCATATTTCCGTTTTAGCATCTGAATTAATTAGCGCCCTTCACCTCACAGAAGGAGGACACTATCTCGATGCTACCCTCGGCAGGGGCGGACACACTAAATTAATTCTCGACCACTATGATAGCATTACCATGACGGTGATTGACCGAGATGCCGAGGCTTTTTTAGCTACCCAACAATTATTACCACCATCATATCTAAAACGTCTGACTTTTTGGCATGGTAATTTTGCGGAGTTTTTGCCACAAGAACAACAATTTAATGGTATTATCGCTGATTTGGGGGTGAGTTCACCACAATTAGACCAAGCCGAAAGGGGTTTTAGCTTCCGTCATGAGGGGGATTTGGATATGCGCATGGATCAAACTCAACCCCTCAGTGCTAAGGATATTATCAATCATTGGCAGGAAAAGGACATCGCGGATGTGATCTATAACTATGGTGAAGAAAGATTATCTCGCCGTATTGCCCGTAAAATCGTGGAAAAAAGACCTCTGCATACTACAACTCAACTGGCGGACTTAGTAAGCCTCTGTTATCCTCCTAAGGGGCGCTATGGGCGCATTCACCCAGCTACCCGTACATTTCAGGCTTTGCGTATTGCGGTTAATCAAGAGTTAGATTCTTTGCGTAAATTTTTAGATATTGCGCCCCATTGGCTAAAATCAGGGGGAGTTATTGCTATGATTAGTTTTCATAGTTTGGAAGATCGTTTGATTAAACATCAATTTCGAGATCATCCTTTACTAAAAGTGATTACCAAAAAGCCTATCATACCATCTGAGGCTGAAAAAGGGGACAACGGGCGCTCTCGTTCGGCTAAGTTACGCATCGCTCAACGTCTTTAATCTCAAAAAGGTCAATTTCTCAAACTAGCTAATAGTTTAAAATTTAGAAGTTTTTAACTACTAATACATCAATTATTATAAAATATTGCTTTCCTCTCCCTATTGGCTATTTTCAATCAGGTATTAAAAAATAAAATCAGATGACACCAATAAAACCAAATATTCACTATCACATTAAAATCAAAAATCCTCAATTACATCTTTTTGACATCACGTTAACAATCGATAATTGGCAAAAAGAAAACTTAGATTTAAAAATGCCAGTGTGGACACCCGGCTCTTATTTAGTGAGAGAATATAGCCAACATTTACAAGATTTTACTGCGACCAAAAGTGATCAACAAACTTTATTAACATGGCGAAAAAATGCTAAAAATTACTGGCAAATTGAAACTAAAAGCGAAAATAAAATAACTGTTCAATATAAAATTTATGCCAATGAATTAACAGTAAGAACAAATCACCTTGATGCTACTCATGGCTATTTTAACGGTGCGGGATTATTCTTTTACATTCCTGAATATGAAGATATACAATATCAAGTAAGTATTGACACAGCGCCCCTCCCTTGGCACATCACCACTGCTTTGAAATCAGTAGATGAACATACTTTTATTGCTGATGATTTTGATCAATTAGTGGATAGCCCTTTTGAAATTGGAGAGCAAAAAATAGAGTATTTTCAAGTATTAAATAAACCTCATCAGTGGGTAACATGGGGTAAGGGTAATATCGATACAAATAAAATTATTAAAGATACTAAAAAAATCATTGAAATAGAAACAAAAATTTTCGGAGAATTACCTTACGATAACTATTTCTTTCTTTTACATTTATCAGGTAGTGGTTTTGGTGGTTTAGAGCATAAAGATTGTTGTGTGTTAAACTATCCTCGTTTTGGATTTCAAAAAAAAGAAAAATATGACCGTTTTATTCAATTAGTAGCGCACGAATTTTTCCATCTTTGGAATGTAAAAAGGATTCGTCCTAAAGCATTAGAAACTTTTGATTATGACCAAGAAAATTATACTTCTTCTCTGTGGTTTTGTGAGGGCGCTACGAGTTTTTATGATATTTTTATCCCCTACCGTGCCAAAATTTATGACCGTTTGACATTATTTTCTCTGTTAAACAAAGATATTACTCAATACTTAAACACGCCGGGCAGAAAAGTTCAACCCTTACGAGAGTCAAGTTTTGACGCTTGGATTAAATTATACAGGCGCACTCCCTACAGCAATAACAATCAGATTTCTTATTACTTAAAAGGTCAATTTATTTGTTTTTTACTAGATTTATTAATTAGAAAAAATAGTGAAAATAAACATTCTTTTGATAATGTAATGGGTCAAATGTGGCAACAATTTGGCAAACCAGAAGTCGGCTATACCGAGAATGAATTAAAGAACGTTATCGAAGACTTTGCCCAAGAAGATTTAAGTAAATTTTGGGAATTATATTTAGATGGTACAGAAGAACTACCTTTCGATGAGTATTTAGAACCTTTTGGGTTGATGATTGAGGAAAAAATTGAGAAAAAAGCGCCCCCCACCTTAGGCATTATTGTGCAAAGGGAAGGCACAACGGAAAAAATTACATTCGTTGATGCCACCTCTCCGGCTGGGATTGCTGGATTACAAGCTGGAGATGAATTATTAGCGGTGGATGGTTTTCGGGTGACAGGAGAAAATTTAATGGAAAGATTACAGGATTATCAACCCGAAGACACCATCGAATTAACTGTTTTTCATGAAGATGAGTTATTAACTACAAAAATAAAATTAGCAACACCACAGCCATCAGCTTATAAGCTCAAAACTATCCCAAAAATGAGCGCCCTCCAACAACAAAGACTAGAGGGATGGTTAAAATAGAAAATGGATAATTGTCAATTATCCTTTTAATGTTTAGGCTAAATGCCGATATACATTGATTGGTATTTTAGTTCTTTTTAAAACATCCACTAAAGAATTAAATTGTCCATTTTTAGTTCTTTCTGAAACAATTTTTTTTGCACTTTCAAAATCAATACCATGATTAACTAATTCTTCTACAGAATAGCTATTTAATCTTCGCCAAGAAATATCAGTTTCTTTCCTTAAATCATAGCGAAAAACAATTAAAGGTTCAATTCTTTGTAAGAGATGCTCAGGTATTCCAGCCACTTCCGCTAACTCATCAATATCAGTGAAAAAATAACCCTCTCGTCTCAATATTTCCAAATCATTAGCGTAAATAATCGGTAAACCTAACTGATAAACAATATCGTCTTTAGAGCAATTATTTATATCAACTTGTCCTCGCTTTTCTGCTAATAATTGAGCAATTTTTGACGAAGGTATCTTCGTACCTTTTGGCACAGTTTTAATTAAATAATCTTGTTTAAATTTAAAAGCTAAAAATACTTGTCCGCCCCAGATCAAATACATTAAAGGTGGGAAAATTGAGGACATAAAAAGACTACCAACAATCAATCCTCCTCCCATAGCCATCCAAGAATTAGTTTTAGCTTTCCAACCTGCAAAAATCAACGATGCACCCCCAAACATAGGAACAAATGCACCCCATATCCATTGCGGTGTTTTTTCAAACCAATTAGAATTATTAGACACGATTTAATATAGTTAGTTTACTTAGATAGAATCTAAAAATTTTCGGCGCTTTTCTTCGTATTCTTCTGCCGTAATTATGCCGTTATCATAGAGTTTTTTCAATTCATTTAAAGTTGCTACTTTATCTTTAGTTGATTCAAATGTAAACTGAGATGGAGATGAACCAGAAATAAAATTATATTGAGCATTAAAAGCCTGAGCTGACATCAGAAGTAAACCGAAAAAATCAAAAATAGCCAAAATACTAGGAATAAAAGTCCAAAAGAAAACCAGATATAAAACTCCAGCAAAATTATTGCCTAAGTAGAATTTGTGAACCCCAAATCCTCCCAAGAAAAAAACTAATACAATAGCAATTCCTCTATTTTTCATAATCTCAATATTTTTCCTATATTACATTAATTGAACATCTCCAAAAAAATAACTTTTTTTCAACTTATTTCTGGCTTCCAGCCTCAAATTAATCAAAGTTTATTTATTATTGATTGGTAATTTTCGTTTAGATTTAGCGATAAAAAAATAAAATAATAAAGCTAAAATTTGTATTTCCAATATCGTTAAATAGCCTCTAGTGAAATAATTAAAATTTAGATGAGAATTGACGGTAAATAAAATTATACCACTTAGAATAAAAGGTAATATTTTCCATTTTTTACTTTGCAAACTAAATGAATTATTAAAAATATTCATTATTTCGATTATCAAGAATATTTGGATTGCAACCCCATTATATTTTATCTTCCATTAAATTGTTACTCATTAGAAAGTAATCATTAACAATTCGTTACTTTGACAGACTTTCTCAGAAATTGCTATATTAATTGTTTAAGGTTAATAATAATTTCATGGCATTAATTCAATGGTATCCCGGACACATCAGCAAAGCAGAAAAACAGCTAAAAGAACAGTTAAAACGAGTTGATGTTGTCTTAGAAGTGAGGGATGCTCGTATTCCCCTTGCCTCTCATCATCCCCAAGTTAAGGAATGGATTGGCGAAAAACCTCGTTTATTAATTCTCAATCGGGTGGACATGATTACCCCTGATTTAAAGAAACTCTGGCAAAATTGGTTTGTTTCCCAGAGTGAAACGCCATTTTTTGCTAACGCTAAAGATGGGCAAGGGGTGAAAACTATTAGTAAAGCGGCACAGTCTTGTGGGGTGGCGGTGAATGAAAAGCGCCATAATCGGGGTATGTTGCCTCGCCCGGTGCGCGCTGTGGTGATTGGTTTTCCTAATGTGGGCAAATCAGCGCTCATCAACCGCTTATTAAATCGTAAAATTGTCAAAAGCGCCCGTAAAGCAGGGGTAACTCGTCAGTTACAATGGGTGAGAATTTCTGATGATATTGAATTATTAGATGCACCGGGAGTAATTCCCCTCAAGTTAGAAAATCAGGCGGATGCTCTCAAATTGGCTGTTTGTGAAGATATTGGCGATGCTGCCTACAATAATCAAGAAGTAGCGGAAGCCTTTGTAGATTTATTGGTTAATCTAGGTTTGGAGGGCGCTTTGTCGGCTCGTTATGGTTTAGATGCCTTGGATATGACGGGGGAAGAGTTTATGAATGAATTAGGTGTCATGCGTTATCAAGGGGATAGGGAGAGGGGCGCTAGGCAACTGTTACAAGACTTCCGCAAGGGTTATTTGGGTCAACTTTCTTTAGAATATCCCCCTTGTCAAGAGTAGCTTTCTATGATGTGAGGAGAAAAGGCGTAGGGGAGGAAGAATTATGAATTATGAATTATGAATTATGAAGGGTTGAAAACCCTGTCTTTTAAGACGTAAGCAAAGAAATAAGGTAGTGAAAGCTATCTTGAAATTTACCGTTGCCCTTTGCCCCTTGCCCCTTGCCCTTTTAATTCATTGACTGAAACTAGAAAGTCAGTGCTATAATTAAGTTCAAAAATTTAGCCAATCAATTTAAGTGTTATGAAAATTTCCGGCTTTATTCAATTTATCGTTGGATTTGTGGTCGGTATCATTCTATTTGGTACAGGAATTGCCGGTGGAGCATATTATTTTTTGACTAGAATGGACTCAGAACCTGTTAATCCGACATTTCCCGAAAATACTACCGTGGAAGAAACCCCAGCGCCCTCCACCCCAGAAGAAGCGCCCGTCGCCGAAGCACCCGAACCTGAACCAAAGCCTGAACCAAAGCCTGAGCCTGAACCCGAAGCCGAAGAAGAAAAACTGCCGGAGGGCGCTTATCGGGCGCGAGTTACTTGGTCAACTGGTTTAAGTTTGAGGTCAAACCCCTCCGCAGATGCCGAACGAGTGGGCGGTGTGGGCTACAATTCTGAGCTGATTATTCTTGGTTCTAGTTCTGACGGTGCGTGGCAAAAAGTTAAAATTGCTGGAGGCACTCAAGAAGGCTGGGTTAAAGCTGGAAATGTTGATAGAGTTAATTAATTTTTGCTAAAAAAAATGAGGAGAAAAGTTATTCAACCATTAGCAGTATTAAATAGTTTACAAAATCTATTTTTCAGTGAACGCTCAATCTATTTAATTAAAAGGGTATCTCAAGGTATTTTAACCCTATTTTTAGCTTCAATTTTAAGTTTTTTTATCATTCAATTAGCCCCCGGAGATTATCTCGATACCTTACGTCAAAATCCTACTATTTCTCCTGAAACTATCGAAGATTTAACTAGACGTTTTGGCTTAGATAAACCTCTTTTAGAACAGTATTGGTTATGGTTTAGACAAGTAATAACTCGCTTCGATTTTGGTCAAAGTTTTGTTTATTCTCGTTCAGTTTCTAGTCTAATTTTAGAGAGAATCCCCGCCACTTTGCTTCTGGCAATTACTTCCATTATCCTTACTTGGGCGATTGCCTTGCCTTTAGGCATTCTCAGCGCCCTCCACCAAAACACCAATTTAGACCGTTTTTTGCGAGTCGTTAGTTATTTTGGTCAAGGATTTCCGAGCTTTATTACAGCTTTAATTTTATTAGTCATTGCTCAAAATTTATCCCCTTTATTTCCCGTGGGTGGCATGACCAGTGTTAATCATAATCAATTCTCTTTTTTCGGTAAAATAATTGATATTATTTGGCACATGATTTTACCGACCATCGCTCTAAGTATTACCAGTTTTGCCGGATTACAAAGATTAACTAGAGGGCAATTATTAGACGTATTAAAACAAGATTATATTCAAACCGCAAGGGCGAAAGGATTACCAGAAAATCGAGTGTTATATGTTCACGCTTTACGCAATGCCATTAACCCTTTAATTACCCTATTAGGTTTTGAATTTGCTAGTTTATTAAGTGGTGCTTTTATTGCTGAATTTTTCTTTAATTGGCCCGGTTTAGGTCGTTTGATTTTACAAGCAGTTCAAGCTCAAGATTTATACCTAGTTATGGCTAGTTTGATGATGGGCGCTGGGATGTTAATTATCGGTAATTTAATCGCTGATATACTACTAAGTATTGTTGATCCTCGCATCAAATTAGAAAATTTGGAATAACACTAGAGGTTGGCAAAAAATCGATAATAAGGGGCTGCTGAAAAAGTGGAGTGGTGAGGGGGAGGTGTCAGGTTTCGGGTGTCAGGTTTCAGGTGAAATGCTTGTAAATTAAAGACTTTAGCCAAATATTTATTTTTCATAAATTGCTCATTTATATCAATAATTTTTGATTAGGGGATCAGAAATACAGATTTTTTGGCAAAAAAAGACTATTTTTGGCACTTTTTTGAGTTTTATTATGCTTACAACCTTTGTTAGACAAGGGTTTTGATTTATTCATCAAACCCTAATTATCAAATATTACTCCCCTCTCCCACGGCAGGGCGTTTTCATTCTCAAAATCTCAGTTTCTCAAACTAGCTAATAGTCTGAAATTCAAAGGTTTTTAACTACTAATAAATCACTTAATAGTAAAAAATCTCCCTTTCTCCCTTGCTTCCTCTGCTTCCCCTGCTAAACAAATCAATTTTGATGCCGACTTTGAAAACGCCCTGCTCCCGTGGGAGAGGGGTTGGGGGTGAGGGCAAAGCATTATAAATTAATTTTCTTTCGGAAAAAATTGGGCAGTTTGAGAATTAATCTGCAAACTTACCTTAGTGCCGACAGGTAACTGAGTAGTCATGGGAGTTAGCGCGTGTAACCTTTTACCTGAAGAGGTTTCTAAACAATAACGATACTCACGCCCTAAAAACTCTCTTTCTTGAATAGTAGTAGAACTATTATCATCAGGATATAACAAAATATCCTCTTGACGAAACATAATTTCAGCCTCTGAACCTTGAAAAGGTGTTTCCAACTGCCAAGCGCCCACCTCCGTGCGCCAAATATCACCTTCTTTGACAGCTTCTAAAAAATTACCATTAGTAACAAATTCCGCTACAAACCTTGATAGGGGTTGAGTGTAGAGACTTTCTGGAGAATCAATTTGTTCTAATACCCCTTTCTGCATTACCCCAATAGTATCAGCAATAGCCATGGCTTCTTGTTGATCATGGGTGACAAAAATCCCTGAAGTATTAGTGCTTTTGAGTATATTTCTGATTTCGTGGCGCAGTCTTTCTCTCACTTGCACATCCAAATTACTTAAAGGCTCATCCAATAATATTAACTTGGGTTGGGGCGCTAAAGCCCTAGCTAAAGCGATACGTTGTTGTTGCCCCCCCGATAATTCATGGGGATAACGTTTGGCAAAACCTTCTAAGCCCACTAAATGCAAAATTTCTTTGACTCTTTGCTTAATTTGGAGGGCGCTGGGGCGCGGTTTTTTCGTTTTTAACCCAAAAGCAATATTTTCCTCTACCGTTAAATGAGGAAACAAAGCATAATCTTGAAATACCATACCAGCGCCCCTCTTCTCAGGCACAACCCAACAACCAGCGCCCGTCACCATTTCACCACCTAACTCAATTTCTCCCTCGTTAGGCTTATCAAAACCAGCAATCATTCTTAATAAAGTAGTTTTCCCACAACCCGAAGGACCTAGTAAACCTAATAATTCTCCCTCTCGTAAACTAAAACTAACATTATTCACCGCAGGGGCTTGATGAGGGGAAAAACTTTTGGTAACGCCACTAACCTTTAAGATTGTCGATACTGCCATACAACTAATAATAATCTTTAGAGACTAAAATAATAAATTTTCTCAATAACTATTAATATACCAATACCGAGCCAGTTGTGGCAATGAAAAAATGTCCTTGTCAAGAAGTAGCAAGTAAGGCTAAGATAGATAACTTGACTATATAGGGAAATCCTAACTAAAATATTTACAGTAAATTATTATTATTTAGAATAAAATCGTGGCTAACTCCAAATCAGCATCAAAAAGAATCCAAATTAACGAACGCAATCGCTTACGGAATAAGTCTTACAAATCTGCGGTTAGAACCCTAATGAAAAAATACTTTCAAGCCGTAGAAGTTTATGTCTCTACTCCCAGTGAAGAACAAAAGCAAGTGGTAAAAACATCCATGGCTTCAGCATACAGCAAAATTGACAAAGCTGTTAAAAAAGGAATATTACACAAAAATAACGGTGCCAGAAAAAAAGCTAGATTAGCAAGAGCATTAAAAACTGCTGAATCTCAATCAGCATAAAAAATACGGTTATAAACCCTTGATTACGACCTAACTTAATTACGACCTAAAGGCATTTAACCCGTTACGACTGGAAAAACAAAAAATTGAGCAAAAAGTCCAGAAGTTATGATGGTAATAAAAATCAGCCAATGAGGACAGAATAGTTAATTGTATGCAACTAATTGATACCCATGTCCATATCAACTTTGATAGATTCAAAGAAGATTTAGAGCAGGTAGTCGGGCGCTGGCGCCAACAAGGAGTAAGTAAATTAGTTCATTCCTGTGTACATCCCGACGAATTTGAAACCATCAGCGCCCTTGCCCAAGCCTATCCCGAACTATATTGTTCCGTAGGCTTACACCCCCTTGATCACCAAAAATGGGCTGGAGAAATCACCGCCCAAAAAATCCTTAACTTTGCCCAATCTCACCCCAAAGTAGTAGCTATTGGCGAGATGGGCTTGGACTTTTTTAAAGATCAAGAGCAAGAAAAACAAAAAGAAATCTGTTGGCGACAACTAGAAATAGCGTATCAGCTTAATAAACCAGTGATTATTCACTGTAGGGAGGCGGGCGCTAGTTTTAGAGACCTGCTAACAGAATTTTTGAGTAACAAAGGACAAATTAAAGGCGTAATGCACTGCTGGACAGGCACACCAGAAGAAACTCAATGGTTTTTAGACTTAGGAATGTATATCAGTTTTAGTGGCGTGGTCACATTCAAAAACGCTAAAACCGTTCATAACAGCGCCCTCCTCACCCCCTTAGACCGTCTGTTAATTGAGACAGACTGTCCATTTCTTGCTCCCAGTCCTCATCGTGGTGATAGGAATGAACCAGCCTATGTGTATCATGTCGCCGAGAGATTAGCGGAATTGAAAGGAATTGACTTGAGCATTATCGCTCAACATACCACCCAAAACGCTGAAACCTTATTTAACCTAACCTAAAAACTTTACTCCCCTCTCCTGCGGGAGCAGGGCGTTTTCATTCTCAAAAATGTTAGTTTCTCAAACTAGCCAATAATCTGAAATTCAGAGGTTTTTAACTACCAATAAATCAATTAATAGTAAAAAATCCTCCTGTCTCCCTGAATCTCCCCCCTTTTTAAGGGGGGTTGGGGGGGATCATCCTTATATTGTCTTCTTGTCAAAAACAAATCAATTTTGATCCTGACTTTGAAAACGCCCTGCTGCGGGAGAGGGGTTGGGGTGAGGGCGAATCAAGTCTCAAACTCGAAAAATTACCAAAAAAAGGGAAAAATAAGCGTTATGATAGATAAACGCTGTTTTTATACCCAAAAAAATCAGAAATAAACACCAAAAACCGACCTATGAGAACCCAAGAACTGTTACCCGATTTAATCGAAATTCAACGCTCTAGCTATAAATGGTTTTTAGAGCATGGCATTATTGAAGAACTCAACAGTTTTAGCCCTATCACCGATTATGCAGGAAAATTAGAACTACAGTTTATCGGCGAAAAATATCGTCTCAAAGAACCAAAATACGACATCGAAGAAGCTAAAAAAAGAGAAGCCAGTTACGAAGTCCAAATTTATGTACCCACCCGTTTAATGAACAAAGAAACGGGAGATATAAAAGAACAAGAAGTCTTCATCGGTCAACTTCCCCTCATGACTGACCGGGGTACATTTTTGATTAACGGTGCAGAAAGGGTAATTGTTAACCAGATCGTCCGTTCTCCGGGTGTTTATTTCAAATCAGAATTGGATAAAAACGGTAAAAGAACCTACTCCGCTTCCGTAATTCCCAACCGAGGCGCTTGGTTGAAATTTGAAACCGACAAAAACGGCGTAGTATGGGTAAGAATTGATAAAACCCGTAAAATTTCCGCCCATGTGTTATTAAAAGCCATGGGATTGACTGACAGAGAAATAATGGATCGTTTCCGCCATGCTGACTTCTATCAAAAAACCATCGAAAAAGAAGGTAATACCACCACCGATGAAGCCTTGATGGAACTTTATCGTAAATTGAGACCGGGTGAACCTCCCACAGTGAGCGGTGGTCAAGCCCTATTAGAAACCCGTTTCTTTGATCCTAAACGCTACGATTTAGGTAAAGTCGGGCGCTATAAAATGAACAAAAAACTACGTCTCACGGTAGCTGATAATCTCAGAGTTTTAACCGTTGACGATATTCTCTCCACTGTGGATTATTTGATTAACCTCGAATTTGACATCGGTAATGTGGACGATATTGATCACCTCGGTAATCGTCGGGTGAGAAGTGTAGGAGAATTATTACAAAATCAAATGCGTGTGGGCTTATCACGCTTAGAACGAATTATCAAAGAAAGAATGACAGTGGGCGATCCTAATACCCTCAGTCCCACAGCTTTAGTTAACCCTAAACCTTTGGCAGCAGCTATTAAAGAGTTTTTTGGTTCTTCTCAGCTTTCACAATTTATGGATCAAACCAATCCTTTAGCCGAGTTGACTCATAAACGTCGTATTTCAGCCCTCGGTCCGGGGGGGTTAAGTAGGGATCGTGCTGGTTTTGCTGTACGAGATATTCACCCTAGCCACTACGGGCGCATTTGTCCTGTGGAAACGCCCGAAGGTCCTAACGCTGGTTTGATCGGTTCTTTAGCAACCTATGCCAGAGTTAACGAATATGGATTTATTGCAACCCCTTATTACAAAGTCGAAAACGGCAAAGTGCGCTGGGATTTAGCGCCCGAATACCTCACCGCCGACGAAGAAGATGATAAAAGAGTAGCACCCGGAGATTTATCCACCGATGAAGACGGCAACATTTTAGGGGATATTGTACCCATTCGTTACCGTCAGGAATTTTCTACCACAGCGCCCGATCAAGTGGACTATGTGGCAGTTTCCCCCGTGCAAATCGTTTCCGTAGCTACATCTATGATTCCCTTCTTAGAACATGATGACGCTAACCGAGCGCTGATGGGGTCAAATATGCAACGCCAAGCAGTGCCTTTATTAAGTCCTGAGCGCCCGTTGGTGGGTACAGGATTAGAAGGTCAAGCGGCACGCGACTCCGGCATGGTAATTGTGGCGCGGGACTACGGCAAAATTACCTATGTGGACGCTAAAACCATTAAGCTCGTTACCAAAAAGGGTTTAGAAATCGTTTATGACTTGCAAAAATACGAAAGATCGAACCAAGATACTTGTTTAAACCAGCGCCCGTTAGTGGACGAAGGGGAGGAAGTAGTACCCGGTCAAGTATTGGCGGATGGTTCAGCCACCGAAGGGGGCGAATTGGCTTTAGGTCAAAATATCACCGTGGCTTATATGCCTTGGGAAGGCTATAACTACGAGGATGCCATCTTAATTAGTGAAAGATTGGTACAAGATGATATTTACACCACCATTCACGTTGAAAAACACGACATTGAATCCCGTCAAACTAAATTAGGACCAGAAGAAGTAACTAGAGAAATCCCCAACGTAGGAGAAGATGCCCTGCTTAACCTCGATGAAAATGGGATTATTCGGGTGGGCGCTTGGGTAGAAGCTGGTGATATTTTGGTGGGTAAAGTTACCCCTAAAGGTGAGTCAGATCAACCCCCAGAAGAAAAACTATTACGCGCTATTTTCGGTGAAAAAGCAAGAGATGTTCGTGATAACTCCCTCAGACTTCCTAACGGTGAAAGAGGTCGAGTGGTTAACGTGCGCGTCTTTACCAGAGAGCAAGGGGACGAATTACCACCGAACACCAACATGATCGTCAGGGTTTATATCGCTGAAAAAAGAAAAATTCAAGTGGGCGATAAAATGGCTGGTCGTCACGGCAATAAAGGAATTGTTTCTCGTATCCTCCCCCGTGAAGATATGCCCTATTTGCCCGATGGTAGCCCCGTGGACATTGTTCTTAACCCCCTTGGTGTACCTTCCCGTATGAACGTGGGTCAGGTTTTTGAGTGCCTGTTAGGATGGGCTGGAGAGCATTTAGGTTATCGGTTTAAAATGACTCCCTTTGATGAAATGTATGGGGAAGAAGCATCTCGTAATACCGTTAACGGTTTACTCCGCGATGCCGCTAAGAAGAAGGGTAAAGAATGGGTCTTCAATGAAGATCACCCGGGTAAAATTCAAGTGTATGACGGGCGATCGGGAGAACCCTTTGATAACCCTGTAACTATCGGAAAAGCCTATATGCTGAAACTGGTTCACTTGGTACAACATAAGATTCACGCGCGCTCCACCGGTCCTTATTCCCTTGTCACACAACAACCATTGGGTGGTAAAGCCCAACACGGTGGACAAAGATTTGGAGAAATGGAAGTATGGGCATTAGAAGCCTACGGCGCAGCCTACACCTTACAGGAATTATTAACGGTTAAATCCGATGATATGCAAGGGAGAAATGAGGCTCTTAATGCCATCGTCAAAGGAAAATCTATTCCTCACCCGGGTACACCAGAATCTTTCAAAGTGTTGTTAAGAGAACTACAATCCCTCGGTTTAGATGTCTCTGTCCATAAAGTAATGGAAGATAACGAAGACATTGAAATCGACTTAATGGACAGCGCCCACACCCGTGCGCCCAAACGCCCGACTTATGAAAACCTAGCTAGTTTAGGTCAAGACGACGACGAGTATTAAAAAGATTAGTGGGTAGTGGATAGTGGATGGTAAATTATGAATTATGAATTATGAATTATCATCCTCCTGTCTCCCCTTTCGCCCTCTTCTCCCCTTTCTCCCCTTTCTCCCCCTTCTCAAGAAAGGACTTTTTGATCAACCCATCAACAAAATTATCAAATTATGTCTCAACAGCAAGAAAAAACCCCTAACCCTGCTATTTTTTATAACAAAATTATCGACAAAGGAGCATTAAAAAAACTCATCTCGAAAACCTTTACGCAATACGGTTCGGCGAGGTGCGCTGCCGTGTGTGATAAACTCAAAACCATGGGCTTTCATTATGCCACTCAAGCCGCCGTTTCCATTAGTGTGGAAGATTTGAAAGTACCACCTATTAAAAAAGAAATGTTAGCAGAAGCGGAAACTACCATCCGCACTACCATGAATCGTTATGCTAACGGGGAAATTACCGAAGTAGAACGTTTCCAAAAAGTAATTGATACATGGAATGATACTTCAGAATCTCTTAAAGATGAAGTAGTCAGAAACTTTAAAGAATTTGATCCCCTCAACTCAGTTTATATGATGGCGTTTTCGGGCGCTAGGGGTAACATTAGCCAAGTTCGTCAGTTGGTGGGAATGCGTGGTTTGATGGCTGATCCTCAAGGAGAAATCATCGATTTACCCATTAAAACTAACTTCCGTGAAGGTTTAACCGTTACAGAATACATTATTTCTTCCTAC
This sequence comes from Cyanobacterium sp. T60_A2020_053, assembly GCA_015272165.1. NCBI lineage: Bacteria > Bacillati > Cyanobacteriota > Cyanophyceae > Chroococcales > Geminocystaceae > Cyanobacterium > Cyanobacterium sp. T60_A2020_053. The sequence goes on along the minus strand of JACYMF010000008.1, from coordinate 103,815 downwards.
GGCGCCCGTAAGGGTTTAGTAGATACGGCATTGAGAACTGCTGACTCTGGTTATTTAACCCGCCGTTTAGTAGATGTATCCCAAGATGTAATCATCAGAGAAACGGATTGCGGTACTCATAAAGGCATTTGGGTAGAACCCATGAAAGACGGTGATCGGGTTTTAATTCCTTTAGGTGATCGCCTGTTGGGAAGGGTATTAGCTGATGATGTAGTGCATCCTATCACAGGGGAAGTAATTGGCGAACGAAATCAAGCCATTGACGCAGATTTAGCAAAATTAATTGGTAAAACTGTGGAACGAGTTAAAGTGAGATCACCTTTAACCTGTGAAACAGCGCGCTCCGTGTGTCAAAAATGTTACGGTTGGTCATTGGCTCACGGCGAATGGGTCAACATGGGTGAAGCTATCGGTATTATTGCCGCCCAGTCCATCGGTGAACCGGGTACACAGTTAACCATGCGTACTTTCCACACAGGAGGAGTGTTTACAGGGGAAGTTGCTCAAAGGATTACTACTCCTGTGGCTGGAAAAATTAAATTTGATAAAAAATTAAAAGTCAGAGAAAATCGTACTCGTCACGGAGACCAAAAACTATTAGTAGAGGTAAACGGTGATGTTTTAGTGGGTAAAGAAAAAGTTGCCGTACCAATTAACAGTTTACTCGCTGTTAGAGAAGGAGATCAAGTACAAGTTGGAGACTTACTCGCCGAAGTAATGCCCCAAAAAACTAGATCAACGGAAAGAGTGACCAAAGACGTTGCCTCCGATTTAGCTGGGGAAGTAATATTCCAAGATGTTGATCCTCTCTCCACCACCGACAAACAGGGCAACACCACCATTACCGCTTCTCGTAACGGTTTGATTTGGGTATTGTCAGGACAAGTTTATAATTTGCCTCCCAACGCTGAACCAGTGGTTAAAAATGGTGACACTATTAAACAAGGTGAAGTTTTAGCGGAAACCAAGCTCAAAACTAAAAGCGGTGGTGTGTGCCGTTTTGAAGAAGGTAGTCGAGAAATTGAAATTATTACCGCTTCTGTATCTTTAGATCAAGCTGATATTTTCCTAGAACATCACGGCAATCAGCAACAGTACGTTATCCATACCCCCAGAGATGAACGTTTCGCCTTGAAAGTGTCTCCGGGTACGAAGGTACAACATAATCAAATTGTGGCGGAGTTAATTGACGATAGTTTTACCACCGAAACTGGTGGGATTATGCGTTATGCCGGTTTGGAAACTGGGCGCGGTAATAAAAAGCAAGGTTATGAAGTTACCACAGAAGGAATTTTGATCTGGATTCCCGAAGAAAGTCACGAGATTAATAAGGATATTTCTTTATTATTAGTGGAAGATGGTCAATATGTGGAAGGTGGTACAGAAGTAGTTAAGGATATGTTCTGTCAATCCAGTGGAGTAGTGGAAGTTGTCCAGAAAAATGATATTTTGCGAGAAATTATCATCAAACCGGGTCAATTATACTTGGATTTAGACCCCGAAGCCATGGCAACCTTGGAGGATGGGACAATTTTATCTCCGGGTACGGAAATTATGCCGGGAGTTGTGACTCAACATGAATGTATCACTGAGTTTGTGGATACTAATGAAGGTGTCGGTTTATTATTACGCCCCATGAAACAATATGAGGTAGTGAACACCATTGAGTCTCCTTCCCAAGAGTCTTTGAATAGTGCTGGGGGTAAAATTAATTTACGTCCTGTGTTGCGTACTTTCTTTAAGGATGGGGAAAGGGTGAAAAGTGTTGAGGGAGTACAATTAGTTACTACTCAGCTTGTGCTGGAAACCAGTGACGGCATGAGTGCTGATATTGAGTTAATTCCAGACGAAAAAGATGAGGATTGTTACCGATTACAAATTGTGGTACTAGAGTCGGTGATGTTGCGCCGTGAATTAGATGCGGAATCTCACATCACTACCAATATCACAGTAACGGATGGTCAGGAAATCGTGCCGGGCGCTGTGGTAGCCACTACTCAAATTCTTTGTCAAGAGAATGGTATTATTCGAGGTATCAGAGAAGACGGGGAAGCCATTCGCCGGGTTTTAGTGGTGCGTGAAAATGACTTGGTGGAAATTGAAACTAAGGAAAAATTACTCAAGAAAGAGGGTGATTTTATTACCGAAGGTGAGTTAATCGCTGAGGGTTTACCAGCGCCCGAATCCGCTTACATCATGAAACAGGGTAAAGGTAAATTAACTTTACGCCAAGCGCGCCCCTACCGAGTATCTACGGGGGCAATTTTACACATTCAACAGGGTGACTTAGTGCAAAGGGGTGATAATCTTGTACTATTGGTTTTTGAACGGGCAAAAACTGGGGATATTGTACAGGGTTTACCGAGAATTGAGGAACTGTTGGAAGCTCGTAAACCAAAAGAACCGTCCGTTTTGGCACGTCGCCCCGGAGTTTGTCAGGTGGAATATAAGGATGATGAGGCTATCGATGTCAAAGTGATTGAGGATGATGGCACTATTTCTGAATATTCTTTAAGTCCTACTCAAAACATCATTGTCGGGGATGATCAACGGGTTGATACAGGTGATGCTCTTTCTGATGGTTTGGTCAGTCCTCACGAGTTGTTGGAAGTCTTTTATGATTACTATAAAGAGACGGAGGGCGCTTATGAAGCGGCGCTGAAAGCTGTCCAAAAAGCACAACGTTTCCTTGTGGATCAAATTCAAGGGGTTTATCAGTCTCAAGGCATTGATATTTCTGATAAACATATTGAGGTAATTGTCCGTCAAATGACTTCTAAGGTTCACATTGATGATGGTGGTGATAGTATTCGTTTACCGGGTGAATTGGTAGAGTTACGAGATATTGCTAAGGATAATGAGACTCTTTCTATCACGGGAGGGGCGCCCATCGAATACACTCCTAAGTTAATGGGTATTACCAAAGCGAGTTTGAATACTGATAGTTTCATCTCGGCGGCTAGTTTCCAAGAAACTACAAGGGTACTAACTGAGGCGGCCATTGAGGGTAAAACTGACTGGTTACGAGGTTTGAAAGAAAACGTCATTATCGGTCGTTTAATTCCTGCTGGTACTGGTTTCAATGCTTATGAGGCTAACCTAGATTGGGAAGATACGGAGGTGGGCGCTGGTAATTCTGATTTTATCGGTGATGTTAGTGATTATCTTGAGCCTACTTATCTTTATGATGAGTCTGAACCTGCTGTTATTGATGATAACATTGCCCGCGCTTTGTCTTCGGAACGGGCGCTGATGGGTGATGATTTAATTGATGATGATTATGAAGGTTAGTCTTTGATACCCTCACCCCCAACCCCTCTCCCATGGGAGAGGGGAGAATAATCAAACACCAAGTTAAATTAATCATGTCTGAAGTTAGAAAAGCAGTTCAAAAACTCTATAATACTTATCCTTTTCCCCCTGATCCTCTTTTGAGTGAACCACCGCCGGGTTATAATTGGCGTTGGCATTATCAGTCAGCTTATAATTTTTGCAAAGGCAAAAAACCCCAGCGCCCTTCACCGCGCATTCTTGATGCTGGTTGTGGTACAGGCTCTAGTACAGAATACCTAGTTTTACATAATCCTCACGCTGACATTTTAGCGGTGGATATTAGTGAAAATGCCCTCGCTACGGCACAGAGAAGGTTAGAAAAATCAGGGGTTTTAAAAGATTTTCAAGGCAAAATCGAGTTTAAACAGTTTCAGGTAGAAGATGCCAGAGAGTTGGAGGGAGAATTTGATTTAATTAACTCCGTGGGAGTATTACATCATTTACCTAATCCAGTAATTGGTATTCAGGCTTTAGCGGATAAGTTAGCGCCCGATGGTTTATTCCATATTTTCGTTTACGCTGAGTTAGGTAGATGGGAAATTCTCTTGATGCAAGAAGCCATTGCTTTACTTCAAGGGGAAAAACGAGGGGATTATCAAGACGGTGTTAAAGTTGGTAGGGATTTGTTTGCTGGTTTACCCGATTATAGTCGTCTCTTACAACGGGAAAAAGAGCGATGGGCGCTGGAAAATCAACGGGATGAATGTTTTGCGGATATGTATGTGCATCCTAATGAGTTTGACTACAACATCAATTCTTTATTTGATTTTATCGCTACTTCTGGTTTAGATTTTGTGGGTTTTTCTAATCCTGATTTTTGGCAGTTAGAAAAATTAATCCCTAGGGAAGATTTACGGCGGAGGGCGCAATCTTTAACCCCTCAACAGCGTTATCGTTTAATTGAATTACTTGATCCTTCCAGCGTGACTCATTATGAGTTTTTCCTTGCTAAACCGCCTTTTATCAAAGAAACTTGGCAAGATGATGAGAAATTATTAAAAGCAATACCAGAGTTGAATCCCTGCATGATGGGTTGGGAAAGTCGCAGTTTATTGGATTATCAATATCACCCGATTACTTTGTCTGATGGTGAATTTAATTTTATGAAATCCAGCGCCCTCAACCCCAATCAAAGTTTATCGGTGGGGGATATTCTCTCACAATCAGACGATTTTAACTTGGATGGAGTGCGCTTACTCATTCAACGTCAATTAATTATGGTTTCTTCAAATATCTGATGAATAGATGCTTTTACTAATCCTAATTGGGCTATTTTCAAACAATAATCAACTACTATGACTCATTTTCGTCCTTCCAATTTGGTTACCCATTTTAATTACTTTAATAATTCTCATAATACTATACCCGGCAGTCTTAATTTTCAACCTGATGCCATCGCCCCTATAATTACACTGATTGACTATGACGAAAACCAAGCCACTCGTAAAAAACTGGAAAACCCTTTAGATTGTACTCTTTCTCTTAATACTGAATCTGTCTCATGGATTAATCTTGACGGCTTAGGGAATGAAACAACTTGGAAACAATTAAGTCAAGTGTTTAACCTTCATCCTATTGCCCTTGAAGATATTGTTAACGTTCCTCAGCGTCCAAAAATGGTAGAATATGAAGACTATTTAATCTTTATTTCTCCTATGGTGACGGTGGATAAACATTCAAATTTTTTTGTTACTGAGCAAATTAGCTTCGTTTTGGGAAAACATTATCTATTAACCATACAAGAAGAGCCTGATTACGATTGTTTTCACGAAGTAAGAGAAAGAATTCGTCATAAAAAAGGATTAATTCGGGAAAAAAGAGTAGATTATTTATTCTATATTTTAATTGATGCGATTATCGATGGTTTTTTTCCTGTGATGGAGATATATGGGGAATCTATACATTTATTGCAAAAAGAAGTAGTAACTACTCCTACCCATCAATCATTAACGAAAATTCATCAATTACAACAGGATTTACTTTTAATACGTCGTTCGGTTTGGCCATTACGAGATGCGATGAATTCCCTACTGAGAGAGAAAAATGAGTTAATTTCTGATGAAATCAGGGTATTTTTGCGGGATTGTTATGATCATCTTATTCAAATTCTTGACATAGTAGAAAACTATCGAGATTTAGCATCTAGCTTAATGGATATTTACCTTTCTTCAGTAAGTAACCGCATGAATGGGATTATGAAAACCTTAACCGTTGTTTCCAGTGTTTTTATCCCTTTAACCTTTATTGCTGGAATTTATGGCATGAATTTTAATCCCGATAAATCTCCATATAATATGCCAGAATTAAACTGGTATTGGGGTTATGTTTTTGCCTGGGTACTAATGTTAATTGTAGCCATTGGAATGATGATCTTTTTTTGGAAAAAGGGTTGGTTTCGTAACTTTGATAATCTAAAAAAATAGAAAAAATCGGCTCTTCTACAGTAGTTTTAATAAATTAAAAAGAATATCTAATTAGGGTCTGCTGAATAGATCAAAACTTTTGTTTAGTAGGGGTTTTAAGTATAATAAAACCTAGAAAAAGTGTCAAAAATATGGTTTTTTCGCTGAAAATGCTGTATTTCCGACAACCTGAAACCTTTAAACCTTTGCCCTTTGCCCTTTTAACTTTGCCCTTCACCTCACGATAGCACTTTTTCAGCAAACCCTAATTCAATGGAGATCGGCGCAAGAATTGGTGATATAATAAACGGCATAGCTAGGGGTGTCTATGGACTATAGGCTGAGAAAAACCCTTAGAACCTGAGACTGGGTAATACCAGCGTAGGGAAGCTGTTTATCGAGGAAGAAAAAATGAGAACTGAATGGATCGCAAAAAGACGGGGACAAGCTAATGTGTCTCAAATGCACTACGCCCGTCAAGGTGTCATCACCGAAGAAATGCAGTACGTTGCCAAACGGGAAAATTTACCCGTAGAATTGATTAAAGATGAAGTGGCAAGGGGAAGAATGATTATCCCAGCCAATATCAATCATCCTAATCTCGAACCCATGGCCATTGGTATTGCTTCTAAATGTAAAGTTAACGCTAATATCGGAGCTTCTCCCAACAGTTCCAACATTGATGAAGAAGTAGCAAAACTTCACCTCGCCGTTAAATATGGTGCTGATACCCTGATGGATTTATCCACAGGGGGTGGTAATTTAGATGAAATTCGTACCGCTATTATTAACGCTTCACCTATTCCCATTGGTACAGTGCCTATTTATCAAGCACTAGAGAGCGTTCATGGTAACATCGAAAGTCTTACCGCCAATGACTTTTTGCACATCATCGAAAAACACGCTCAACAAGGGGTGGATTATATGACAATCCATGCTGGTATTTTAATTGAACATTTACCCCTTGTGCGTAATCGTATTACTGGCATTGTTTCCCGTGGCGGTGGTATTATTGCCCGTTGGATGTTACATCACCACAAACAAAACCCCCTTTACACTCATTTTGACGAGATTATCGAAATCTTTAAAAAACATGATGTATCTTTCAGTTTGGGAGATTCTTTGCGCCCCGGTTGTACCCATGACGCATCCGATGAAGCTCAATTAGCTGAGTTAAAAACCCTCGGACAGTTAACTCGCCGTGCTTGGGAACATGATTTACAAGTAATGGTGGAAGGTCCGGGTCATGTACCGATGGATCAAATTGAGTTCAATGTTAAAAAACAAATGGAAGAATGCTCCGAAGCGCCCTTCTACGTTCTCGGTCCGTTAGTTACTGATATTGCGCCCGGTTACGACCATATTACCAGTGCCATTGGTGCTGCCATGGCTGGTTGGTATGGCACTGCCATGTTATGTTATGTAACACCCAAAGAACATTTAGGCTTACCTGACGCTGAAGACGTGCGCAATGGTTTAATTGCTTATAAAATCGCTGCTCATGCTGCTGATATTGCCCGTCATCGCCCCGGCGCCCGAGATCGAGATGATCAATTATCGGAAGCTCGTTATAATTTTGACTGGAATCGTCAATTTGAGTTATCTTTAGACCCAGAAAGGGCAAAAGAATATCACGATGAAACTTTACCGGCGGATATTTATAAAACGGCTGAATTCTGTTCTATGTGTGGTCCTAAATTCTGTCCCATGCAGACTAAAGTAGATGCAGAAGCGTTAACGGAATTAGAAAAATTCCTCGCTCAAGAAGCTGAATCGAAGCAACTTATTGCCAAATAAATAGCTAGTAAGTTCTCTGGCAAAATTGATTGTATATAGGCAAGGTAACAAGGAAAGGCAAGGGGATGTGCGCCCCTTGTTGCTCCCCTTGCCTTCTCATCATAGCTTTGAGAAATGGTGTCGAGGAGATAGGGAAAATTATTAATTTGTGACGATGAAACATCAATTAGAATGGCAAGTTTTAACTTCTGATATTCAACGCTGGAATCAATTACGCCATCATAATTCTGGTAGCAAAATTCTTGATTTAAGAGGTATTGATTTAAGTAATCATAATTTAGATCAAGTTGATTTAAGTTACTGTGATCTTAGTCATAGTAATTTGATTGGTTGTAGTTTGAGGGGCGCTGATTTACGAGGTACTAATCTAAGTTATTGTAATTTAATTGGAGTTAATTTACGGTTAGCTAATTTGCGTGATAGTTTGATCATTAATGCTCAGTTAAATAGAGCTAATCTTAGTGAAGCAAACTTAATTAATGCTACTCTTAATGAGTCTGATTTAAGTTATGCTAATCTTTATGAAGCTGAGTTAATTGGAGCTTATTTATATAAGGTTAATCTTAGTTTTGCACAGTTGGTTAATACTCATTTAGTTAAGGCTTATCTAGTTTTAGCTAATGTTCATAATACTATTTTTAATAACGCTGACGGGCGCTGGTGCAATTTTGATCAAGTTGATTTTACCCAAGCTAAGTTACTTGATCTTAAAAAAAATTAACCACTCTGTTACCAAATTTACTCTTGATAAAAACTATTACTTTACCATATTTTATGATTAAATAAGTTGATAGATAAAAGTTTTATTTATTGTATATTAATAAGTTAATTAATTTAGTCGATAATTAATAAAAATTAAAACTCAAATTTGACAAAATAGAAAATAAATTGTTATAGTTTAAGACAGAAAAAGTTTGGTTTAGGTAAGCTATGGGTGAATTTTTTGAAAATGTATTGCGTTATCCTCGCTACATGGTGAGTTTAATTTTGGGAATATTTATTTTTTTGTGGGAACAAATTAAACCTTTATTTAATAATCCTTTCACTGGAATAGCTATTTTTGGGATTTTGATTGGCGGTTTTTCTTTCCTATATTTTACTCTAGAAGCTATGTTAGGTTTGAATACCATGTGATTAAAAGTAGATATAGAAAATAAGTAAAAAAATAGCTATTTTTGAGATAAAACATTCATAAATTGATTTTCTAAATTAAATTACTAAAATTAATTATATAAAAAAAGAAGTATAAAAAATATTATTAAGAGCAATATAAAATGGCTAATAGTCGTCGTATTGAAAAAGTATCTTCTCTGATTAAAAGAGAAGTTAGTCAGATGTTAATTAGTGGCATCAAAGATGATCGAGTCGGTGCGGGAATGGTTAGTATTACCTATGTACAGGTATCTGGAGATTTACAACACGCCAAAATTTTTGTAAGTATTTATGGCACTCCAGAAGCAAAAGAAGAAACCATGGCAGGTTTAAAAGCCTGTACTGCTTTTGTCAGACGTAGCTTAGGGCAAAAAATTAATTTACGTCATACTCCTGCGTTAAGTTTCTTTGAAGATGTTTCTCTCGAAAAAGGCGATCAGTTAATCCAACTAATTAATAGTATCACTCCTCTGGATGTTGATGATGATGAGGAAATGGATGATGAGGTGATGGATAATTGATAATTGAGGATTTAAGTATTAAAACTTCATAATTCATAATTTCCTCCCACTGACAAGCGCCCTCCACCGATATATGTCAAGATGATTGTTAAGAAATAATAAAATAATCTATCTATGACTAATCAGTGTGTTAAAAGTTACGGGCAATGGCAATCCCCCATTACTTCAGAATTGATTGTTTCGGGTAGTAAAGGTTTAAGTGAGGTCAAATTTGACCAAAATGACATTTATTGGCTGGAAAATCGCCCTTCAGAGGGGGGTAGGGCGGTGATTGTTCATTGTGACAGCGCCCTCCAAACTGAAGATGTCACCCCAGCGCCCTTCAACGTGCGCAGTCGAGTGCATGAATACGGTGGGGGCGCTTATTTGGTTAAAAATGGTACAGTTTATTTTTGCAATAATCAAGATCAGAGGGTATATGTACAGAAAATGGGGGAAACACCGCAACCTCTTACCCCTGAAGGAAAACTGAGATATGCTGATTTTTGCCTTGATAGTAGCCGTAACCGTTTGATTTGTGTAGCCGAAGATCATAATAACGCCGATCACGAACCAGAAAACAAATTAGTTACCATTGATTTACATAGCGGAGAAGTGCAAGATTTGGTGACGGGCGCTGATTTTTATGCTTCTCCCCGTCTTTCTCCTGATCAAACTCAACTGGCATGGTTATCATGGCATCATCCTTATATGCCTTGGGAAAGCACCTATTTAACTCTCGCCACCTTAGATGATAACGGTAAAATTATCAATACCAAACTTATTGCAGGAAGCGAAACCGAGTCCATTTGTCAGCCCGAATTTAGCCCTAACGGCTTATTATACTTTATCAGTGATCGCCGTAATTGGTGGAATATTTATCGCCGTTTAGAAGATGGTACAATTGATCCAATTTATCCCCTCGATGCGGAATTCGGCTATCCTCATTGGGTATTTGGAGAATCAGTCTATGGTTTTGCTGATGAAGATAATCTTATTTGCACCTATACCCAAGATGGCACTTGGCATTTAGCGCGCCTCAACACCAAATCAAAAGATTTGACAGAGTTAAACACCCCTTTCACTAATATTGCCTATCTACAGACTAAAGGAGATCAAATTCTTTTTACCGGTGGCGCACCAAGCCAACCCACTGCCGTAGTTTGGGGAGATGTAGCTATGGAAGAAATTAAAATATTACAACAAGCTAGTAACTTAAACTTAGACGAAGGTTATCTCAGTCAGCCCGAACAAATTGAATTTCCCACCAGCAACGGTAAAACCGCCTATGCTTGGTATTATTCTCCTCAAAATAAAGATTTCCTAGCGCCCGCCGAAGAATTACCACCCCTGTTGGTAAAAAGTCACGGTGGCCCCACTGCCATGACTACAGCTAGTTATAACCTGCGCATCCAATACTGGACAAGTCGAGGTTTTGCCTTTGTGGACGTGAATTATGGTGGTAGTACAGGATATGGTCGAGAATATCGAGAGCGATTAAATAAAAATTGGGGTATTGTTGATGTAGAAGATTGCCTAAATGTTGCCAAATATTTAGCAGAAATTGGTAAAGTTGACGAGGAAAAAATGGCAATTTCTGGAGGAAGTGCTGGGGGTTATACAACCCTTGCGGCGCTAACATTCCATGATACTTTTAAAGCCGGAGCGAGTTATTATGGAGTTAGTGATTTGATTATCCTTGCTACCGATACCCATAAATTTGAATCCCGTTACCTTGATAATTTGATTGGCAAATATCCTGAAGAAAAAGAAATTTATCAACAGCGCTCACCCTTAAACCATGTGAATAAGTTATCATGCCCCGTGGCATTTTTTCAAGGTTTAGAAGATAAAATCGTCCCTCCTAATCAAGCAGAGATGATGGTTAAAGCCTTAAAAACCAAAGGCATTGAGACTCTTTATATCACATTCCCCGATGAGCAACATGGCTTCCGTAAAGCTCAAAATATTCGGAGGGCGCTGGACGAAGAATTTAATTTTTATGGCAAAATTTTTGGTTTTTCCTTGTCAAATTAAAAAAAACTTCGCTATAATCAAACTACCTAACACTTAAACCACACCTAATGGTCGAGACTAAACCCCTTAGTCTTGACCAGCTTTTTTTTGTGGGTAATTTTTGCATTAAGTCAAAATGACAAAGGTAAAATTAAAGATAGCTTTGACCTATTCAGTAAATCTTAATCGTCAATTGTCCATTATCCATTGTCAATTATCCATTTGCCTTCACGACTTGAATTTTTTGTATAACCTTGATGTGGTCTTGCTATCAAGTTTGAAAATCTGTTATAATTCAGCTTTAGCAACATTATTGTTGTTTTAGTAAAAAAATGCTTCTTGAGAGGGAGAACATGAAAACTTCCCTACATCAGTCTAGTAAGGAAACTATTTTACAGTTTTTGTTAAAAGAAAATGAGGCAACAGTGTCAGACATTGCCAGCGCCCTCCAAATTAGTGTCCAAGCCACGAGAAAACATCTTAAAGACTTAGAACAACAAGAATTAATTACCCATCAAATTATCCCCATAAAATCGGGGAGACCTCAATATCTCTACCGTCTTAGCGAGAAAGGAAAAGAACAATTCCCCCAAAATTATGGAGACTTTGCCGTATCATTTTTAGATACCCTAACAGAAACAGTAGGAGAGCAACAAGTAGCACAAGTTTTAGCGAAACAATGGCAAAAAAAAGCCTCTTTATATAGAGAATATTTAACGAGTGAAAACTTATGGGAAAGAGTTCATAAATTAGCGGAAATGAGAAAAAAAGAAGGCTATATGGCTGAGTTATATTGTTTAAATAATAACGACCAAAATTCACCCCAATTCTTCCTCAGTGAAAATAATTGCGCTATTTCTGATGTGGCTGAATCCTACCCTCAAGTGTGCAGTCATGAATTAGAAATGTTTGCCTCTCTCTTTCCTGATTGTAAGGTAGAGCGCACCAACTGGATTAATAGCGGTGAGCATCGTTGTGGTTATTTAATCCAACCAATTTAAGCTCTAATATCAAGTTCGGGAATCTGTTATAAAAGATTATATCTTCGCAATTTACCCACCTTGTAATCAATTACTCTGTTGGTGAAATAAATACTAACATAAAACTTGACAAAAAGTCGGTTTTATGCCACAACCCGCTTCGCAATAAATTGACGAAGCTAACAGCTAAAATCTACTGAAGCGATTTATCAACATACCTTTAGTCGCTTTAGCCGACTTGAGCTATGAGCCATGAAATTTATTTCTTGGCGGTTTATGATCCAACACAAATCTATCCACAAATTGTTAATTTTGTCAAATTTTCTGTAACAAAATGTTTCGCCAACAAGATCATAAATTTCTTGGCGGTTTATGATTTAATACCATTGATTTTAAGCATTTTAACTATTCCCTTTTCCCTCTTCCCTATCAATACCTAAAATACTTATTCAGCAAACCCTAACTACTCTGAGACAAACGTTTTACTTCTTGCCCTCCTAATAATACTTCAGTTTCTGCTAAAAATTGGGGAATTTCCTGTTGATAAGGGCTATTAACTAAACAAGATTTAAGATCAACTTCTGGCAGTTTATCAGCTTTTTGCCCTGGAAACCAATGCCCACCGTTACCAAGCAAGTTATAACGCATTTTCCCATATTCCACCATATCGTAAGCTAGGGCAAGATTTCTCAACCATAAAATCAGGGGAATATTGATATTACCCGGAGTGTCTTTGTGGTGAGGTAAACCCAAGCGCCAAGTTTTTAGCCATTTTTCTCCTAAAACTTGTTTTGCTTCTGCTTCTAAACGTTCAATAATAGGGGGTAATAGTTGATCCGCTTGGTCTAATAGTGATAAAGTTTTAATATGCTCATCAAAGTCTGATGGTTGCCCAGCGCCCACACTCAAGGTATGTATTTCTGGGTGAGATAAACAAAAAAGGTTATTGAAGACGACAGGGCTTAAAGGTTGACATAATTTGACTAATTTGGGAGAAGGTTGATAGAGTAATCCTCCTTTATTGGCAGGGCTAATGATGAAAACCCCCATATCATGACGATTTGCTTCTGTAACGGCGCGCCAATTTTCTTGATTAATCCAATACCAATGTAAGTTAACGTAGTCAAATTGATTGGTTTTTATTGTTTCGATGATTAAATCTGTGTCACCGTGGGTAGAAAAGCCGATATGTTTTACTTTGCCTTGTTGTTGCCATTTTTTGGCTAATTCTAAACATCCTTCCGGTTTCACAGTATCATGTAGTAATTCAGGAGTATTAATGCCGTGAATACCTAACAAATCCACATATTCTAATCCTAAATATCGTAAAGATTTCTCAAAATTTTCCCCAAAATCTTTGCTATGGCTGGAGGGCGCTATTTTAGTTTGTACTATTAATTTTTCTCGGGGTAAAGTGGGTAAAATTCGCCCTAACTGCATTTCAGAAGTACCATAAAATCGAGCAGTTTCGATGTGGTTAATGCCCAACTCTAAACTGCGTTTGATAATTGCTTCAAGATTGGCTTGGTTATCAACAGGAATGTCTTTTTGTGGTAAATCTTGCCATTTGTATTGATAGCGCATTCCACCACAGGAAAACACGGGCATTGCTAATTCTGTCCTACCGAAACGGCGATACTGCATAAAACTTGTTACTTAATTGATTTCCTTCGTAAATCTTATCAATTTTTTTGAAATTAAGACTAATGCAGATTGTTCAATTTCCGTAATTATATGTAACAATGACAAAATATTAAAATTGCAGATAATAAAGAATAATGTTACAAAGTGATCTCAAGTGCTTTATATCCCTTGGTTTATGTGGCTTTTACACTTCCCTAGCGCCCTCCACCTTAGCCCAAACCATGCCCATCAGGGAAAGCCTCAAACCCATTAATCGTTTGGAAACAGGAAATTTTGCTCGTAACAGCGCTCCTCCTCGCCAACAGCCCTATACATTAGGAGGGGGAGATTTAATTAGTATCGATGTATTTAATGTGCCAGAATATAGTAAAGAGTATCAAGTATTAATTGATAGTACAGTCAATTTACCATTACTTAATAATATTGATGTAGGAGACTTAACCCTAGCGGAAGCCTCACAATTGATTACCCGTGAATATGTGTCAAGAGGATTACTGCGTAACCCCATCATCGCCGTTAATTTAGTTACCCCCAGACCAATTAATGTTAGTGTAGTGGGAGAAGTGAGAACGCCGGGTGCTTATACTGTACCCTTTAGACAAATAGGTAATACAGGCAATATCAGGGGATCAATTAAATTTCCTACCATCATTGATGCTTTGGATATTGCCAGTGGTATTAATGCTTCTGCTGATACCCGTAATATCCAAGTCATTAGAAACTATAAAGGGGAACAACAAACAATTAATGTTAACCTCTGGAATTTTATTGATCAAGGAGACGCCAACGAAAATATCATCTTAAGAGATGGTGATCGGATTTTGATACCCAGCGCCCCCAGCCTCAACCCCAATGAAGTCTATCGTATCGCCACTGCCAATTTTTCCGCTAACCTCAGCATTCCCATTTCCGTTAATATTGTCGGGGAAGTCAATCGACCCGGACCTTATACTTTAAGTGGTAGTGACGTGCGCTCCTCTGATTTGAGCGATCGCCTTGAATTTCAAACTGATCGTATCACCAGTCAAGAGAGTTTAGCGGGTATTCCCACCGTATCAAGGGCAATCAAAAGTTCAGGGGGTTTGACGGCGCGCGCCGACATCCGAAATATTGAAGTGCGCCGGCAACTGCCCAACGGACAAAGACAAACAGTACAAGTGAACCTATGGGAATTACTAGAATCAGGGGACTTTCAACAAGATGCTATCTTACAAAATGGTGATCAAATTTTTATCCCCACCTCCACCGCCATCAATGAAACAGAAGTAAGACAATTAGCTACCGCCAGTTTCTCTCCTAATAATATTAATATTAACGTAGTGGGAGAAGTAGAGAATCCGGGTATCAAACAACTACAACCCAACATTACCCTACAACAAGCTATCTTAGCAGCCGGTAGTTTCGACCAAAAAAGAGCCAAAGATACCGTAGCGCAACTAATTCGCTTAAATCCAGACGGCACGGTGACGAGAAGAAGTATTCCCGTGGACTTTAGCGCCCCCATTAATGAAGAAACGAATCCGCAACTATTAAATAATGACATCGTCTTTATTGAAAGGTCAGCATTGGCAGCCCGTTCCGATCGCATGACTTCCTTTTTTGATCCCATCCGACAAGTGTTAAGTATTTTAGGACTAATCAAAGTAGCAGTAGATTAAGCTATATTTAACAAAGCAAAATTTTTCCTGCCTCACTCCTACTCCCCAGAACAATTTATCACAAACCTTTATTATCAATCAGTTCAGTAACTACTCATAATGGAAGATTTAATTCTATATCTAAAAATTCTTCGCCGTCGTTGGTTTCCTGCCAGTATTGTTTTTATTGCGGTAGTGTTACTAGGCTTCCAAAAAGCAGCCACTCAAGTGGACGTTTATCGAGCCACCGGCAAACTTTTATTTCCCAATAACCGTGGTGGCGGTAATATAGCTGATATTCTTGCCCTCAATCAAAAAAGAAGTAACGTTGCTAACGATTTGGAATTGATTAATTCTGAACTACTTGCCCAAAGAGTAATAAAAGATTTACAACTAGATCAACAACAAGATGAAGAAGAACTAGATATACTTAAAAACATTAATATTACTAATATTAGAGATACAGAGATTATTGAATTATCTTATGAAGATGAAGACCCTCTTCTGGCCGCTCAAATCGTTAACAGTTGGATGGATAATTATCTTGCCATTGATTTAGAAAGAAATTTACAAGAAAATCGCAACGTAGCTACTTTTCTCGAACAACAACTACCCAAAAGCCAAGAATCATTAGAATTAGTCACAGAAGAATTAAAAGAATTTAAGCAATCCAATCGTATTTTAGACATTCAAGCCGAAGCTAGTTCCACTGTGCAAATTATTGGCGAGTTGGATAAACAAATGGCTACCACTAAAACGGAATTATCCGCCCTCAGAGCAAAACAACAATCCCTACAAGAAATTTTCCAAGTGGATTCGAGGAGCGCTGTAGTTTCTAGTTTTATTAATGAATCCCCCGTAGCTGGTAGCTTATTAAAAGAATTGCAAACCCTCAAAGCGAAAATTGAAACAGAAAAAGTCCGTTTTGGTGATCAACATCCCCAAATTATTGCACTACAAAGAGAAGAAGAAGTATTAAGAGAACAATTACAAAATCAAATAGATAACACCTTTGTCAGTCAAACTCAAGATAATACCAACGTCAATATTGATGCCATTGTGCAACCCGGACAAACCCAAACTCGATTATTAGAAGAGTATGCTGATACCGAAAGACAAATACAAAGCCTAGAAGCTCAACTGGTATCCTTAGAAAACTTAATTGATGATTACCGTCAAAGAGTTAATCAGTTACCAGAATTAGAGTTTAAAAACCAACAACTACAAAGAGATATTGAAGTCAGAGAAAATTTAGTGCGAAACTTGGTACAAAACTATCAGGATGTACAAATTTCTCTGAGTAAGACCCAGGGCAATATTCAATTGGTAGAAAGGGCATTAGTTCCCGATACTCCTATACCAAGTCGAAAACTACTCTACATCGCTCAATCCTTCATTGGTGGTGTCATTTTAGCTTCCATTGTTGCTCTAATTTTAGATAAATTAGATAAAGGTCTCAAAAGTTCTGAAAGTGTTAAGAAAGTATTACCTCAAACTATCTTAGCTAGGGTTAACAATTTTTCTGAGGTTTTAGGCAAAGATAGCACAACTCAAATACCTGCCAGAGACCATTCTAACTCGGTAATTGCTGAGGAATATCGACAGTTATATACTACCCTCAGTTTTATGAGTACCGAAAAACAAGCACTAAATGTCATTACCATTTCTAGTTCTGTACCCGGGGAGGGGAAATCCACTACTGCGGCCAATTTGGCTACCGTTGCTGCCGAAATTTTAAATCCTCAAGATGACTCGGCGGAGGGCGCTAAAAAAGTGCTTTTAATTGAAGGGGATATGCGTAAACCATCTCAAAAAGTCATTTGGAATTATCAAGCAGAAAAAGGTTTAAATCAATATCTACAGAGTAACGGTCGTATTCCTTTTGAGCAGTTATTAGTTAGTGGTCAAGATATTTTGGGTATCGAAAATTTAGATATTTTTCCGGCGGGGGGACATAATAATAACCCGGTGGGTTTAATCGGTTCTCCCCAAATGCTTAATTTTATTCAGGAACAAAGAAAAAATTATGCTTTGATTATTATTGACGCACCACCTTTGACTGTGGCGGCGGATGCTCAGTTGTTTGCGAGGATGAGTGACGCTATGTTAATGGTAATTCGTCAAGGTAAAGCTACTTTGCCTCTTTTGAAAGCTAGTCGAGAGATTATCGAACAGGCTAATATTAATGTGGCTGGATTAATTCTTAACTGCTTTAATCGCAAAGATGAGGGATATGGTTACGGCTATGGTTATAAATCTGGTTACAAAAAAAATTATGGCTACGGTTATACCTATGGTTATGGTCACAATAATGAAGAAAGTAAAAAATCATAGTCATGGACAATGGATAATTAGGGTTTACGAAAAGAAAAGGGGAAATGTATCAAAATTCCTAAATTTTCCTAAAAGTGTGTAAGTCTTGATTGTTAATGAAAAAATACCTTCACCAAGAATCAATTAAGCTAGAATAGTTGGGTAGATAAAGATTTATGATTACTTACTCAACACCCGAAGCAGTGTAGGTATAAATACTTAACATAGATTAGCAAAAATAGCCAAGAGGTAGATTCGATGACCCAGACTTCCCCAAAACCCACTCCTCAAGTTAATAATTCACAGAGCAAAAATCTAGAACAACTGAATGGTTCTTCCTCTGTGACCAAAATATCTTCTAGTCCAGTATTAAACCAAGCTGGTAATACTTTTAAAAGTTGGTGGCAAAAACAAAATTTGAAGAATAAAGCCACCATCACAGCGATTTTGATGGGGGTAGTGCCTTCGGTGGTAGTGGGAAGTATTGCTTATCTTTCTACTAATGCCCAGTTTAGAAATCAAGTTGATTTACAGTTGGCACAAACTGCCTCCAGTGTCACGAGAGAGTTAGAAACTTATTTAAACTCACGATTAGAAAATATTGAAGCCATTAGTCAGTTAGATGTTTTTACTATTAGGACTTTTAGAGGAGCGCCCGTCACCGAAGCAGATCAACAGGCATACCTAGATAACTATTTACAAATTTATCCTGATTTCGATAGTATCGGCGTATTTAACCTGCGTGGTGATTTAGTGCTAACTACGGAGGGGAGAGACTTTGGCAACCAGTTTACTCAGGGTTATTTTAGCGAAGTAATTAACCAAAAAAGTAGCAAAATTAGTTCTTTAATTCAAAGAAATGGTGAAAGTTATTTATATATGGCTTCACCCATTTTGAATGCTAGTCAGGAAGTAACCGCAGTGGTAGTCGGTTCTATTCCCGTCACCGGTATTGCTAACTTATTTGGTTACATCGGAAATAATCAACAGGATTTTTATATTGTTAACAGTGAAAATCAGATTATTATTAGTTCAGAAACTGAATTAGTGGGTACTACCATAGAAGAAGTAATTCCCCAAACCCGTAATATTCTTGGTGGTAACACCGTAGCGGATGTCAGTGAAGTATTAGAAGGAAGAAAAAATAACGAGGAGATTTTATTTGCTCTAAATACTTGGCAACAAGATCAAGAACAAAGAATTTGGAAAACTTTAATTACCATTGATAGTGGTACAGCCTTTGCCTATAAAAGTGCTTTGTTGGGATGGTTATTCACTGGGGTAGTGGTGACGGGCGCTGCGGTGGCAGTTGCTTCCTTGCTTCTAGCTGGAAAAGCTACTGACCCCATTACCAAAATGTCTCGAGCTGTGAAAAAAATTGGTCAAGGAGAATTAGATCAACAAATTGCTGTTGATGGGGATGACGAGATTGCACAGTTAGGGGAAAATGTCAACCAAATGACTTCCCAACTGCGGAATTTGATTCAGGAACAACAAATGTTTGCTTCTCAGTCGAACTTGCTGAAAAATATTACCCTTGAAATGACCAAAGCCTTTGAAGTTAATGAGGTGTTCAATATTGCTGTTAACGAAATTCGTCAAGCGCTAGGTTCTGATCGAGTCATTGTCTATACTTTCAATGAAAATTGGCAAGGGACAGTAATTGCTGAATCAGTAGATCGGAACTACCCACGCGCGCTGGGGGCTCAAATTCATGATCCCTGTTTTGAAGGAAAATACGTTGATAAATATCTCAATGGTCGGGTACAAGCTACCAACGACATCTACAATGCCGGTTTAACAGATTGTCATCTCAAGCAGTTGGAACCCTTTGCTGTCAAAGCCAATTTAGTAGCGCCCGTCGTCGTAGAAGGAAAACTATTAGGACTATTGATTGCTCATCAGTGTTCTAGCCCCAGAAATTGGCGCCCTAATGAAATCGACTTTTTCACCCAAACAGCTACTCAAATGGGTCCAGCTTTAGAACGGGTAATGTTGATTCAAAACCAGCAGTTAGACGGTTTCTTATCAGTCAAATTAAAAGACATCAGTTTCAAAATTGCTGAATCTCTCAATCAAGAAAAAGTTTTCGAGGTAACCACCGCTAAAACCAGAGAAGCCTTGAGAACGGATCGAGTGATTATCTATACTTTTGATCAAGATTGGAAAGGTACTATTATTGCCGAATCTGTCGATCCACAGTTTCCCCAAGCCTTGGGTGCTATGATTAAAGACCCTTGTTTTGCTGATAAGTATGTGGACAAATACAAACAAGGTCGAGTCCAAGCCACACCGAATATTTACACCGCTGGGCTGACGAAATGCCATATTGAGCAGTTAGAACCCTTTGCAGTGAAAGCAAACTTAGTAACACCAGTAATTGTGGATAATAACCTTTTAGGTTTATTAATTGCTCACCAATGTTCCGGACCTCGTCAGTGGACAGAATCAGAATCCAGCTTTATTTCTCAGTTAGCCACTCAAATTGGACCAGCTTTAGAACGTATCCAGTTATTGGAAAGACAAAGAGCTTCAGAATTAGAGCAAAGACAAGAGAAAGAAAGAATCCAGCAAAGGGCATTAGAACTCTTAATGCAGGTTGACCCCGTATCTCAAGGGGATTTGACCATTCGTGCCACAGTAACGGAAGATGAAATTGGTACTATCGCTGACTCATACAATGCGACCATTGAAAGTTTGAGAAAAATCGTAACTCAAGTACAAGGTGGTACTCGTGCGGTAACGGAGGTAGTTAGTGAACAGGAAGCAGTTATTGCTAACTTGGCAATAGAAATTCTCCGTCAGTCTGATGATATTAACGTAGCATTAGAACGGGTTCAATCTTTGTCCTTCTCAGCGCGCCTCGTCCTCGATAACGCCGAACAAGCTGAACAAGCAGTATTACAAGCCAATCGCAGTGTAGAAGAAGGGGAATTAGCGATGAATCGTACGGTTGATGGTATTTTAGCCATTCGAGAAACCGTAGCAGAAACCGCCAAAAAAGTAAAACGATTAGGGGAATCAACCCAAAAAATTTCTAAAGTTGTGAACCTGATTGGTAGTTTTGCCGATCAAACCAACCTATTAGCGTTAAACGCATCCATTGAGGCGGCGCACGCCGGGGAAGAAGGTCGAGGTTTTGCGGTAGTTGCGGAGGAAGTGCGCTCACTGGCGCGCCAGTCAGCAGAAGCGACATCGGATATTGAAAAAGTAGTAGCTGAGATTCAACAGGAAACCAATGAAGTAGTAAAAGCTATGGAATTTGGTACAGAACAGGTAGTAGAAGGTACAAGGTTAGTAGAAGAAACTCGAGCATCCTTGACCCAAATTACCGCAGCCTCAGCCCAAATTAACCAATTAGTAACTACCATCGCCTCGGCGGCGGCAGAACAGTCTCAGACATCAGACGAAATCACGGAAACCATGGCAGATGTTGCCACCATTGCCAGTGAAACTTCTACGGCGGTGGAAGACGTAGCACGCAAATTCCGTAAATTATTGAAAGTTTCTGAAAATTTACAAGAAAGTGTCAGTAAATTTAAAGTTAGTTAGAAGAATTATGAATTATGAATAATCATCATCTAATCTTAGTTCAATTTATTGAACGATACCTAATAGCCGTGTAATTCATTACACGGTGGGGAAATTGCGAAGCTATTAAGGGTTAAAACTCTATAAGGGTTAAAACTCTATAAGGGTTAAAACTCTATAAGGGTTGAATAATATTCAACCCCTACGAACCAATAAAATTACGCTGTTATCAACGCCAAGAAAAATGACACAAGCGCCCGAAAAACCTAGATTAAATCTCAATCGTGTAACAACCCAAAAAATTGACCGAACTCCGATTGTTACCCCCCCTCCGAGTCAAGCACCAGAAGAACCTCAAAAAGAACTAGGTCCAGTGGTGCAATGGTTCTACAACCTTTCCTTAAGACAAAAACAGTTATTGGTATTGGTGACTGCTCAAGCGTTAGCCATTGCCTCTCTGGTGGGGGTAGGTGTAACCCAAACCATCCGAGGAGGAAGACAACAGTTAGCCAAACAATCAGCATCTGAGTTAAAGGCATCAGCAGTTAATTATGATATAAAAATTGATCAAATGAGTTTTGGTTTTCGTGGTCAATCCGATAACTCAGCTATTATTAACACTGCTTTAACTAAATTTAATGGACAAAATCCCTCCATAGACCAGTTGAGGGTAGCGCGCCAAATTCTTTTAAACGAAATTAATGCTAGAAATATCGAATATGCTACTTTGGTAGGTATAGATAAACGTATTATTGTTAATGGTAATGCTAGTAACCGTCAGGGAGAAATTTTTGACCCCCAAGGATTAGTAACAAGGGCAATCGAAAGTAATCAACAAATTCGGATCAGTGAGTTGGTATCTTGGGATGAATTACAAAGGGAAAATCCCCTGAATCTCAGACTTTTTCAACCGGGTAGCGATGCTTTAATTCGTTATGTGGTGACTCCAGTGGTAGTTCCTAATACTAATCGAGTTATTGGGGCGCTGGTAGCTGGTGATGTCATTAATGGTAAATATAGTGTGGTGGAAACTACTGTAAATGAGTTTAACGGTGGTTATTCAGCAATTTACAAATTATTAGATAATGGACAATTTCAGTTAGCCAGCGCCTCTCACGAACATAATGAAGAATTGGAATATGATGAACCTTTAGCCGATGAAGGTATATTGCGGAGGGCGCTGGAAAATGAAGGCGAAATTGTTTTCACCAGAACTAATTTAGCAGAAGAAGACGATATTTACACAGTAAGCGCCCGTGCCATTATCAACAGTTTAGATGAACCCGTAGGGGTATTGGTGCGCGGTACACCAGAGACAGAATTAAACTCGATTTTGCGCAATAGTGTGACTTTACAATCACAAGTTGCGGTGGCAGTTGTTGCCTTAAACCTAATTTTTATTGTCATTTTAGGAAGGGCAATCGCTCGTAGAATTGAAAATTTACAAAGAGCAACGGAAAAATTTGCCGAGGGAGACTATAGGGAGAAAATTAATATTTTAGGGGATGATGAAATTGGTAAACTAGGTAGAGCTTTTAACCAGTTAGCTGATAACATCGCTGAAAACCAAGAGATGTTAATGTTAGATAACGACAAAGCGGTGTTATTACAAGAAATTACAGGGGCGAAAACCCTAGATGAAACTGACGTGGATCAGGTATTTAACCGCGCTTTAGCTAAAGCTCAAGCCATTTTAAAAGTGGATCGGGTGGTTATTTATCGTTTTAAACCGGATTGGAGTGGTTATATTTCTAATGAAGCTGGTAGCGTCCGATTCCCTAGCGCCCTTGAAGAAGAAATTAACGATCCTTGTATTCCTTTAGAATTAAGGGAAGCCTACATCAATGGTCGAGTTGTACCTACTGAAAATGTCTATGAAGCTGGATTTGCACCTGAACACGAAGCCTTGATGCACAGATTGCAAATTAAATCAAATTTAGTAGTGCCGATTATCAGTCAGGGACAATTATTCGCTTTATTTATCGCCCACCATTGTGAAAATTACCATCAGTGGGAGGATAAAGAAATTACCTTTATGGGACAACTTGCCCTGCGTTTTGGGGTGATTTTGGACAGGGTTAACCTGTTGAAAGGTCAAATCCTTAGTGCGAGAAGATCAGATCAGCTCAAAGAATTAACTCTTTCTATTGCGTCTAAAAGTAGTCGTCAGCAATTATTAAATCAAATCGTAGCGGAAGTTCGACCGGTGATGGGCGCTGACCGTACCATTGTTTATGAATTTGACGAAACTTGGAAGGGTACAATTACCGCTGAATCAGTAGTACAAGGCTATCCACAGGCTTTGGGCGCTACTGTTGCTGATCCTTGTTTTGCAGATCGTTATGTGGAAAAATACTTGCAAGGGCGCGTACAGGCTACCCCCAATATTTATCAAGCTGGATTAACGGAATGTCACCTTAAACAACTTGAGCCGTTTAAAGTGATCGCCAACTTAGTATCGCCCATCATCGTTAATCAGAATTTGATGGGATTATTAATTTGTCATCAATGCTCAGGACCGAGAAATTGGGAAAAAGGAGAAGTGGAGATTTTTGGACAAATTGCCACTCAAGTGGGTTTAGGTTTGGAAAGGGTGCAGTTAGTAGAAACTCAGCGAAACTCAGAGCAAGAACAAAGAGAGGCAAGGGAGTTATTACAAAAACGAGCTTTAGACCTCTTAATGCAGGTTGATCCAGTTTCTGATGGTGATTTGACCATTCGAGCCACGGTGACGGAAGATGAAATCGGCACTATTGCTGACTCTTACAATGCCACCATTGAAAACTTGCGTAAAATTGTATCTCAGGTACAAACGGCGGCGCTTTCTGTAACGGAAACTACTACCATTAACGAAAGTGATGTTAAGGTCTTACAAGGAGAAATCAGGGAACAGGTAGAAAATATCAGCCAAGCCTTAGCTACTATTGACGCTATGAGTCGTTCTAGTAATATGGTGGCGGAAAGTGCTGAACAGGCAGAAGAAGCCCTGCAAAAAGCCCAAGAGAGCGTAGAAATGGGGGACCTCGCCATGAACCGGACGGTTAAATCTATTCTCGATATTCGGACTACGGTGCAACAGGCAGCCAAACAGGTGAAAAAGTTAGGGGATACGACCCAAAATATTTCCAATGTGGTATCTCTCATCGGGCGCTTTGCTGCTCAAACTCACCTTTTGGCTTTGAAAGCCTCCATCGAGGCGGCGCGCGCCGGGGAGCAAGGAACAGGGTTTGCGGTAATTGCTGAAGAGGTGAGGGCGCTGGCGAGTCAATCAGCATCAGCAACGGCTGATATTGAAAAGCTAGTTAGTGAAATTATCTCAGAAACCAAAAGCGTAGTAACGGCGATGGAACAAGGTAACGAGCAGGTGGTAGAAGGTAGTAAACTGGTGGAGGAAACGCGCCAAAGTTTGAACCAAATCACGGCGGCTACTTTACAGATTAACGAATTGGTAGAAGTGATTGCGGCTGCTGCTTTTGAGCAGTCGGAAAACTCGGAAAGCGTGGGCGAAAAAATGTCTGATGTGGCACGAGTTGCGGAAAAAACTACTGTTTCGGTAACTAAATTATCTGATTCTTTCGGGCAATTATTACAAGTTGCTCAACAGTTAGAATCTAACGTGGCACGATTTAAAGTTAGTTAGTCAAACTGAATGAATGTCGATATTACAATCTTTTGCCTTCACCCCCTACCCCTCTCCCATAGCAGGGGATTTTCAAAGTCGAACCAAAAATCTAAATTTTGGAAGGGGAAGCAGAGGAAGCACGGGAGAAAGGGAGATTTTTTACTAATAGTTAATTTATTTCTAGTTAAAAACCTCTAAGTTTCAGACTATTAGCTAGTTTGAGAAACTAACAATTTTGAGAATGAAAATGCCCCTCTCCCATAGGAGAGGGGGGTAATATTTGATAATATTTGTAAGTGATTAAACAGACTTGATATTATAAGACAAGGGGTTTAAACCCCTTGTTATCAAAATTTAATTATTGACAATCTCACAACTCAGATAAGATTGCTATTGTTTTTATGGATAACTCTAAAACAAAAAATGTGTTGATAGTTGGCGCAACTCAAGGTATTGGTTTTGGCTTTGTGCAACAGTTAATTAATGATTCTCACATTAACAAAATTTATGCTACTTATAGAAATACTAATAACGCTAGTCAATTATTAGCTATGGCAAATAATTTTCCTGATAAATTACAATGTTTGCAGGGAGATGTTACCCAAGAATCTAATATAATCAATATTATTGAAAGTATTAAAACAGATACTAATAACTTGCATTTAGTTATTAATTGTGTTGGTGTTTTGCATGAAGATAATTTGCAACCAGAAAAGAGCTTAAAATATATCAATACTGAAAATTTATTGCGTTATTTTACCGTTAATAGTATTCCTACGGTACTATTTGCTAAACATTTATTACCTTTATTTAAACATCAAGAAGGAAGCATTTTTGCTTGTATTTCAGCTAAAGTTGGTAGCATTGAAGATAATCGCTTAGGTGGTTGGTATGGTTATCGCGCTTCAAAATCTGCTCTAAATATGTTTATCAAAAATATTTCTATTGAATATAGTCGAGTGAGTAAAAAAACCATTGTTGTGGCGTTACATCCGGGTACAACTGATACTAATTTATCTCAACCATTCCAAAATAATGTCCCCCCCGAAAAGTTATTTTCGGTGCAACGTTGCACTCAACAATTATTAACAATAATTAATAATTTAACTATAGATGATCATGGTAAATTTTTTAGTTGGGAGGGCGCTGTTTTACCTTGGTAATCTTTTTTTATTTAGGATGTTGTTAGAGGAATTATCCCGCTAGGATTAAGAGGAAAAAGGTTATGATAATAGTCTTCCTTAATCTTTTTTATATCATAGGTATTTTTAATTTTTGGTAAGTTATTAATATCTTCAAGATAACGGTTTAAATTGGTATAGTCTTTGATTCTTTTGAGGCTACATTTAAAGAGATGGAAATAAACACTATCAAAGCGAATTAAGGTAGTAAACAAGCGCACGTCACCTAAGGTTAAGTCATCCCCACATAAATAACGATTATCGGCTAAATGTAAGTCGATTTCATCAAGGGTTGTAAATAATCCTAAACAGGCTTTTTCATAAGCTGATTGAGTTTGAGCAAATCCACAACGATAAACACCATTATTAATATAATGATAAATTTTTTTATTCCATAAATCTATTTGTTCTTGTAAATTTTGAGGGTAAAGATCGATTTTTTTTTGATTACTAAATTGATTAAATTTTTCATTCAAAATAATAATAATATCTGCACTTTCATTGTTAATGATTTTTTTAGTTTTTTTGTCCCATAAAACAGGCACCGTACAGCGCCCCTCATAACTAGGCTCGGCTAACTGGTATAATTCCTTGAGGGTGCGACAATTTTCCGATACTTCCTGCATTATCCATCCCCCCTCATTCACCGAAGGCACTAGCAAATTAACCTCGATGACATCCTCTAAATCTTTTAGCGCCCTTACCATTAAAGTGCGATGCGCCCAAGGGCAAGTTATGCCACCATACAAAGTGTAACGATTAGCTTCTATTTCCTTAACCTGATGACGAAAATGGGATGAAGGGCGCTGATAATTGCCAGTATCGTCGGAGGGCGCTAAGTTCGACATCATCAACCGCCAGAAATTATACCATACCCATTTACCAGTCATAATCACAGGAGATTTAAAAAAAAATTGTTTCATCTTCAGCAAACTAAATTATGATTAATAATTAATTTATAAAAGTCCTATTATAGCAATTATCAATTATAGTTTTTCTACATTAGCTATGATAAATCAATAAAAAATAATTCTTATCAATACTGTATTATAGACATTAATATTAAAACTTATTTTTTTCTAAATTAAGTAATAGTTTTCCATGCTAAAAGTAGAAAAATTATTGATCATTTATAATTTAATCAACCAATTTTAAAAGATTAATTTTTTATATTAAAAAGGAAAAACTGTAATTATTAAACAATAAAAAAATAATGGAAAATCAAGAAAAATCAGCAGAAAAACTATATTTAACCACTAAAATTGCCTTTGGTGCCGGAGATATTGCCAGCGCCCTCACCGCCAATTTATTAGTATTCTTTTTATTACCATTTTTGACCAATGTAGCTGGTTTAACTGCTAGTTTAGCAGGTAGTGTTTTAATGATCGGCAAAATCGCTGATGCTATTAATGATCCAATTATTGGTATTTTAAGTGATCGCACTTCCACTAAATGGGGAAGAAGAATGCCCTGGATTATTTTAGCAACAATACCATTTGGATTAAGTTTTTTTCTACAGTGGATCGTACCAAATTTTAACCAAATTTTTCTATTTATTTATTATGTGATAATAGGTATAATTTTTAATATATTTTATACAGCAGTAAATCTACCTTATCAAGCCCTTACTCCAGAGTTAACTATTGATTATAATGAGCGCACTTCCCTGAATAGTTTTCGTTTTAGTTTTTCTATTGGCGCTAGTATTCTTTCATTAATTTTAGCTCAAATAATCTTTCAAGTTTATCAAGATAGCGATCAAGAAAAATATATTATTCTTGGTTTAATTTCTAGTTTAATCAGTATAATTTCATTATTATGGTGTCCATTACAGTTAAGAGAAAGAGGATACCAACCATTTTTATCCCCAAAAAATAAAACAATTTTTGGCTTAATTTTACTGTCTATTGCGACTATTTTATTAATAGTTAGTGTAACTAATTTATTAACTAACTCTAATAGTCAAACTATTTTCAATAGCATAATCAGTCTGTTTTTTATGATTTTACTTACTACTATGTCATGGACTTTAATTAAAGGAAAAACAGAAAAACATTTATTAACGCAATCTTTAATACAAGGAGACAATGAAGAAAATATCCCTTTTTTTGAACAATTAAAAATTGCTTTGCAAAATAAGCCTTTTTTATATGTAATTGGTATCTATTTATGTTCATGGTTAGCAGTACAATTAACCGCTTCAATTTTACTGTTTTTCGTAGTAAATTGGATGGGAATGCCAGAGGCATCGTTTCCCCAAGTCGCTATTGCTGTGCAAGGTACAGCTTTAGTAATGTTATTTGTATGGCAATTAATCAGCAAAAAATTAGATAAAAAAATCGTCTATTTTTTAGGTTCAATAATCTGGATTATTGCTGAAATAGGTTTATTTTTAGTGCAACCGGGGCAGACTGGTTTATTATATTTTTTAGCAATTTTAGCAGGTTGTGGAGTATCAGTAGCTTATCTGATTCCTTGGTCAATGATACCTGATGTTATTGATTTAGACCAGTTAAATACAGGAAAAAGACGAGAAGGAATCTTTTATGGTTTTATGGTTTTATTACAAAAAATGGGTTTAGCTTTAGGGTTATTTTTAGTAGGAATTGCACTTGATTTATCAGGATTTTTGCGCACAATACCGGGGGAAGAAATCCCCACCCAACCCCCCAGCGCCCTCCTCGCCATCCGTTTAGTAGTGAGTATTTTACCGGCACTGGTATTAGTTATCGGGATGGTTTTAGCTTACTTTTACCCCATTACCAAAGAATATCACCAAGAAATTAGAAATCAACTAGAAAAATAAGGAAAAAAAAAGGGTTGAACGAATATTGTTCAACCCATTATCAATTATCAACTATCAATTAATCATTTCTGGTGTAAAAAGAGTCTAACCACTGCTGTAGCGCCCTTCCTGCCGCCTCTCTACCTCCTAAACCGAAGGCAAGGGCGATGGCTACCGCAATACCACCCATTAACAAGCCAAAGGCTAAATTAACAATGTTAGGCGCGATGCCGATTCTTTCCAAAGCCATAGCAATGACTAACACCATAATGGCGACGCGCGCAGTTTGTCCTAAAAATTGCGCCTGATTAGTGCCAGAATTAGCAATTAATCTAAACACTAAATTAGCAAAATATAACCCTACTCCAAGGATAACAATCGCCACTAATACCTGTCCAGCTAACAGGGAGATAAAAGCAACTACTTCTTTTAACGCCTCAATTTGTAAAATATCCACCGCCGTCACAGTGGCAATTAACATGATGGCAATAATTAAAACAATGCCCACCATCTGCGCCGGTGTTTTAGTTATATTCTCAGAGGATTCCTCATAGGATTGAGGTGTTTCATACAATTCCTCATCGGCTTGAGGTGCGGTGGAGGGCGCTGATTCCGTAATCCCTAACCATACAAAAACATTATTAAATCCAATATTAGTTAATAAATTAGTGAGTAACTCTGCTAAATATTGACTGGCAAAATAAGCAAAGCCTAGAACTAAAATCGAGGCAAATAACTTGGGTAAAAGCTCCAAAACTTGATCCAACATTGCAATAGCTGGAACAGAAATAGCTTTAATTTGTAAAGCATCAAGAGCAGTAATAGCAATAGGAATTAAAATCAATATATAGACTACTGAACCAATAATATAAGCTAGAGATTGATTCTTTTTAGTAGCAGATAAACCGAACTTTTCGCCAATAATATTTACACCAGTTGCCTTGAGCAAATTAATTACTACTTTTTTCACCACTTGGGCAACTACCCAACCAATAAAAGCAATAATAACCGCCGAGAAAATATTGGGTATAATGCCCAATATATCACTGACTAATTCTTCTAACGGTCGTAAAGTACCTTCTAGTCTTAAAATACCTAAAATAGAAGGTAAAAACAGGAGAAAAATAAACCAATAAAGCGCATTACCGATGGTTTCACCGATAGCAATTTGTTCGGTATTTTCTAATCCTTCTTCCTCATCTTGTACTTGTTGATTTAATTTTTCATCGATATTTAATTGACGAAAAACCTTAACTATAAATAGCTTAACTACCGTAGCAATAACCCAAGCCGCTGCCAATAAAGCAACAGTGCCCCCCAAACTAGGTAAAAACGCCAAAACTTGTTCTAAAAGCGCATTAAGTGGCTGAGAAACCACATCTAAATCTAAAGCATCGAGAAAAGCAACTATGACTATAAGAGTAATAATCCAACCAACAATTTCAGAAATCCATTTTTCTGTTTCAATTTGTGATGATACTTGACTATTCTCCCCGACAATAAAATTAGCAATTTTATTATCAATGTCGGTTTTATGTAACCATTTTTTGATAACTGTCTTGAAAATATTGGCTAAAATCAAACCAACAATCAAAATTAAAAGAGCCTTTCCCACGCTAATTAGTAAGGGAATTACATCTTCAGCAATCGGGATTTGAGCTAAAGTTGCTATAATAAAATTAAAATTAAAATTTGGTGGATAATCCATGATTGGTATCATCGTTTCTTAGTATTTTTTGAATATGTCAGTCTTTACTATAGCTATAAATTAGAAATTGAGCAATTTATATTCTTAATTATAATTAATTAAAATCTCATGAATCTTCTTTTGACCTTTTGATAATGTTAATATAAATTAAGAAAAATGAGAAAAAAAAGTTGGCGATTTTACAGTAGGTATGAAAAATTAATAGAAAATCATTGACTCAAAGTTTATTTGATTAGGCTTTATAGTATTTTAAAAATACAAATCTTATTATTTATAAGGTGAAAAGTAGAGATTTTTAAGAAAGATCATTAATAACTAATTACCCATTATCAACTGTATGATACTGACCAAAATTGATTTACCCCATAGCGACATTTACTACTATCCTAATTTATTTGATCATGCCACCAGTGATCAAATATTCACACAACTACAACAAGAAATACAATGGCGCCAAGATTCCATAACTGTTTTTGGCAAAACTCACTTACAACCACGCTTAATCGCTTGGTATGGCGATAAAAATTACACCTATTCAGGTTTGACTATGTATCGTAATGATTGGTTAGAGTGTTTATTACAAATAAAAGCAAAAGTTGAACCTCTTGCTAATCATGAATTTAACAGCGTATTATTAAATTACTATCGAAATGGTCAAGATAGTATGGGATGGCATAGCGATAATGAGCCAGAATTGGGCAAAAATCCCGTCATTGCTTCCGTTAGTTTTGGCGGAGTCAGGCGATTTATGTTGAAATCGAGAGACAAAAAAAACCCAGCTAAAACCGAAATTAATTTAACTGACGGTAGTTTGTTAGTGATGGGGGGTGAAACTCAACACTATTGGTTACATCAAATCCCCAAAACTACTAAATTTGTTGCCCCTCGCATTAATTTAACCTTTCGTTGGATTATATAGCGAGGGGTTGCACTTATTAGTGGTGTCGTTGAGGTAGGGAAAAGGGAAAAGGGGGGGAAAGGGAAGCAAGAATTAATAATTAATGAGTGACAGATGAAGAAATTAATTATCAATTATCCATTGTTTCAACAAACCCTATTTGCCACTCATTGCCTGTTTTTTCTCTGCTTTTAAATCTCGTTTGGTAAAGGCTTCCATTTCCGCATCGAGGAGAGTGCGCCCGGTGGCTGCCAAGTAAACATCATCAAGACTGGGGCGAGATTGACTAATACTAAATAATGGTAAACCTAGTAAATTAATTTCTTTTTCCAGCGCCCCTCGCCCTTCCCCTGACACAATCAAATTAAGAGAATTACCTTGGGCTTTATTGATAATAATATCCTTAACAAAAGGAAGAGAAGCTAATTTCTCTTGAAGCATTTGCGCCTCAGCAAGAGGAGAAAACTCCCTAACTTTCACCGTAACACGATCACCACCAATCCTTGCCTTTAAACTGTTTGGGCTACCTTCAGCAATAACTTTACCTTGATCAATAATTGCTAAACTATCCGCCAGTGCGTCTATCTCTTCCAAATAATGGCTAGTAATTAATACCGTTGTACCAGCTAATTTTAATTGTTGTAAAAACTCCCAGACAATAACCCGACTTTCAATATCTAAACCCACCGAAGGCTCATCTAAAATCAATAATTGTGGTTGATGTAATAACCCTGAAGCCAAATCCAAACGTTTACGAATTCCCCCAGAATATGTCCCTGTCGCGCGATCAATGTATTCTGAAAGGGTTAATAAATCCACTAATTGATCAATTCTAGCGTTAATCAGTTTTTTGGGTAAATGATACAATGCCCCTTGCAGTTGCAATAATTCCCTACCCGTTAACATTTTATCGATAGCCACCTCTTGCGCCACATAACCCAATTTTTGGCGCACCTTTTTTGGTTGAGAAATTGCTGAAACACCATCCACAATAATTTCACCGCCGTCAGGTTGTGCTAAGGTGGTTAGACAGCGTATGGTGGTAGTTTTTCCTGCACCGTTAGGACCTAATAAACCAAAGATTTCTCCTTTATTTATACTAAAAGAAATATCTTTAATCGCTTCAATTTTGCCGTAATTTTTGCGTAGGTTTTTAATTTCAACAATTTTACTCATACTAATTACTTTAGAGTCCTTCAACCTAGTAAATCATAGCATATTAGGTAAGTCTTGATGTAATAGTTAGGGTCTGCTGAATAAATTAAAACCTTTGTCTAATATAGGTTTTAAGCATAATAAAACTCAAAAAAGTGCCAAAAATAGTCTTTTTTTGCCAAAAAATCTGTATTTCTGATCCCCTAATCAAAAATTATTGATATAAATGAGCAATTTATGAAAAATAAATATTTGGCTAAAGTCTTTAATTTACAAGCATTTCACCTGAAACCTGACACCCGCAACCTGACACCTCCCCCTCACCAAAATACTTTTTCAGCAACCCCTAGTTAAGTCGAGAGGTTAAGAGGAATGGGAAAATTATGAATTATGAAGTTTTAATATTTAATCGGTGTGTAAATCCTAAATTGTCCATTCGCCCAAACTCTATTTTGTTTTGCTTAATGGCTTAAACCTTTCACCTTTAGCATAATTAACTGATTGAGCGTTTTTGAAAAATTCATCATCTAATTCAGGAATATCTGAGAAATCAATATCTTCATCAGGTATTGCTAGAATTTCCTTCATTCTTTCTTCTGTCATAGGAGGGATGTCTTTTCGTTTAACTGTAATAATTGTCATATTTCACCTTTTCTTTTTTATGGGATTTACGCGCTGATATAATTCTAATCTTTTCTCCTCTTTCAGTATAAATAACTGTAAAATACACGGCTATAGTTTTTCCGATTGCTTTACACCTTATCTCACCATAATCAAATCTATTATCTATTTCTATTAGCATATCATTGTCAAAAACAGGGATTGCATCCTCAAATCTAATTCCATGTTTTTCTTGATTCTTGATATTTTTTTGCTCATCCCACTCAAACTCTTGCTCCTTATTTGCCATATTGTCTAATCTTCAGATCAATTATCAATTATCTCCCGAATGGATATTGAGATTAATTAAATCATCCTGTAAACGAATCATTCCTTTCCATTTACCAAGATTAAAAGAGCGTAAATCAGTTTCCCCTCTCAAAACCTCTTCCAGCGCCCCTCGCACCACAGGAGTGACATTACCATCCACCAAACGATCAAACAAAGTTATTACATTGTCTATGTTAGCGGTGAGGGGAAAAAACAAATCAATTTCTTTTACTTGCCCATTTTGATCATGGATAGTGTAACGTACTTCGGTGGTACTATTAAAAAGATTAGGATACACCCAAACAGTGGTATTTTCCCAGCGCCCTTGCTCTTTATAAGCCGGATTGCCAAATCTACCCATCAACTGATTAACCAACCCTCCCACTGACACCAGAGGAGGATTTTTAATAGGAGATGGAGGAGGATTCTCTGGAGGAGGCGTTTCTTCAACGGTGGGAGGTGTTTCAGGAATATTTGCTTCAGGTTGCGGTGAAGTGGGATTTTCCTCTAAGTTAGCATCCACGGAGTTATCAATTTCCGTGTCAGGATTGGGTGATGGATTTTCTTGGGGAATAATTAAATCAATTTGACGGCGCAGGGGATTTTTAGGAGGAAATAACTCTTCTGGAGTGTCAGGGGTATTATTTTCCGTCACTTCGGGCGCTGGCGCAAAACGGGAAGCAATGACGTTATAACCGATGGTAAAAGAGGCAATACCAATCACCATTAACCACAGAAAAGGCAAAAAACCACTAAACCAATTACTTTCCCTTGGAGAATCTGTGATTTGTGGGGAAAGATTAACCCCATTGGTAGGGGTGAGGGGCGCATTTTGACGATAAATTTGACTAACTTTACTATGATTTACTCCACCCACTGCTATGGTGGCATCATTACCCATGGGTGCATTTTGTCTTCTGCCCCCCACCGCTATGGTAGGATCATGACTAATCGTTTGATTGGCTACTTTTACCCCCTGAAAACTAACGGTAGGGAGAGGGGCGCTGGATATAGGCTGGAGTGCTTCCATCATCTCATTGGCACTTTTAAAACGCTCTCTGGGATGAAAACGAATGGCTCGATCAATCACTCCTGCTAAATTACTATGTAAATCGGGTAATTCTTCCCGCCAGAGAATTTCCCCCGTATCGGTATCCGTGGCTAAATATTGAGGACTTTTGCCTGTCAATAAATAAACTGCTGTTAAACCTAAACTATATAAGTCACTGGAGTAAATCGGGCGCCCGGCTGCTTGTTCTGATGGCATATAACCGGGTGTGCCAATGGCGATAGAATAGGCAGAATTACCTTCCATGTCAACAAAGGTAGTTAAAGCCTCTTTCACTGCCCCAAAGTCGATTAAAACAGGCAAATTATCCGATTCTCGAAAAATGATATTATCGGGTTTTACATCACGATGGACAATATTTTCACCGTGTAAAAACTTCAAGACGGGCAAAATATTAAGTAAAATTTCTTCTACTTGATGGGGAGAAAGTTGACCTTCTTTTTTGACTTTTTCTAATAGAGTAGTACCTTCGATCCACTCTTGCACTAAATAAAAATTATTGCCCTCGGAAAAATAGGCATAGAGACGAGGGATTTGGCGGTGGGCATCCCCTAAATGCTCTAATAATCGAGCTTCTTGTTCAAAACGATCATACATCCATTGGGGTATCCTACCACTGCTAATAATCGGTTTCAGCAACTTAATGACGCATTTTTTTCCTGACGGTAAATGGGTATCAATGGCTAAAAAGGTTTCTCCAAAACCGCCTCTACCGAGGGTAGAGGTAATTTGATAACGATTGTTTAACAAGGTTGTGGTATTCATCCCCATATGGAGTACTATTACTCAAGAAATTTTGCATTCTATCATAACGATAAATTTTGGGTTTGGTTTGTTCCGTAATATCGAGTTCGGATATTAGTTACAAATAGATTGTCTCTTCGCTGTTGCCCCACCGTGTAATGAATTACACGTCTAATAGAATTACGTTCAATAAATTGAACTAAGATTAGTTTAATTTATTTATAAATGATCGCGCAGCGGCAGCCTTCGGCTGATCAAACGAACTTGATATAACAAGGGGTTTAAACCCCTTGCCTACACCTCTCCAGAAATACAGGCAAGATGCCTGTTTCACCGTGCAAAAATCCGAAAAGATAATTGATAGTAAAAGTTGAAAGCTGATAAAATTTAATGGTTAACGTTGCAAATTAGGTATGGCAAGGGTAAAACTGGAAAGAGTTAGCCGAAAAATCAATCAAACCATCATCATTGATAATATCAATTTAGAGATACCCAACGGGGAATTTTGGGTATTGGTTGGACCTTCTGGGTGTGGGAAATCAACTATTTTGCGTAGTATCGCCGGTTTAGAGTCGATTAGCGAAGGTAATATTTATTTTAATGAAAAATTAATGAATGATACCAGCGCCCGTCACCGTGACGTAGCCATGGTGTTTCAAAATTACGCGCTATATCCTCATTTGACGGTGGCAGAAAATATGGCTTTTGGTTTAAAAATGCGTGGAGTGGGAAGGGCGCTGATAGAAGAAAAGGTGCAACAGGTGGCAAATATCCTCAACATTAGTCATCTCCTCCAACGTAAACCAAAACAACTGTCAGGGGGGCAACAACAACGGGTAGCGTTGGGTCGTGCTATCATTAGAAATCCTCAAGTATTTTTGTTAGATGAGCCTTTATCTAACCTCGATGCGCAATTACGAGAGCAAACTAGAACAGAGTTAAAAATACTTCACTCTCAGGTTAACATAACTACTATTTATGTCACCCATGATCAAATTGAAGCGATGACATTAGGAGATCGTATTGTAGTATTAGATCAAGGAAAAATACAACAGATAGGCACTCCCACAGATGTTTATAATTCCCCTGTTAATAAAATGGTAGCTACTTTTTTGGGTAGTCCGCCCATGAATATCATTCCAGCCGTATTCCAAGATGGTCAATTTTATCTCGGTAATATTTACCCCATTACTCTACCCTCTCGTTTTCTTGCTTCTTTTTCGCCCCATAATGGACAGAGTTTTGATTTAGGTATTCGTCCTGAGCATATCACAACTACGGCGGAGGGCGCTGGGATTCCCCTACAAACCAAAATTATTGAACCTTTAGGCAAAGAAATCCTCATCAAAGGACTATTATTAGAAACAGATATAACCCTCGATTTTTTAGTACCTAGTAACGTTAATATCGACAAAAAAGAAATTATTAACTTAGTGATAGACATAGAAAAAATTGTAATTTTTGATTCTATTACTGGCGAAAAAATAGAGTAAATTTTGTTAACTTTCTGGATTCTATTACTGTAGAATATGATAGAATACTCGTAAGTATAGCTCAAAGGAAAGAAGACAAAGGGCAAGAGTAAATTTAAAATATTTTTCACTCTTTCATCAAAGATAATTAATTATCCAATTATCCATTATTTATTATGACAAATGCCATTGCACTAAAAGAAGAAAAAACCATTATCTCTGATTCCACAGAGAAGCAATATTACACTCCCGAAGAATATCTCATTTTAGAGGAAACCTCAGAAGAAAAACACGAATATCACCATGGAGAAATTACCCTCATGACTGGAGGCACAACTAATCATAATATTTTAGCTTTAACCATTGCTTCATTCTTATTTACACAACTTCATCCTGAAAAATATCAAGTCTATATCAATGACGTGCGCTTATGGATTGAAGATTATCACCGTTATACTTACCCTGATGTTATGGTGGTGAAGGGAAAACCGGTTT
The DNA here is from genome assembly GCA_015272165.1 of Cyanobacterium sp. T60_A2020_053. NCBI lineage: Bacteria > Bacillati > Cyanobacteriota > Cyanophyceae > Chroococcales > Geminocystaceae > Cyanobacterium > Cyanobacterium sp. T60_A2020_053. Next base: position 66,451 of record JACYMF010000008.1, on the reverse strand, counting down.
ATCAAGGGGAAAATAAAACCTGTATTACTAACCCTCTTTTAATTGTGGAAGTGTTGTCTAAATCTACTCAAAATTATGATCAAGGGGATAAATTTGACAGCTATCGTTCCATTGCTGATTTACAAGAATATATCTTAATTGATCAGTATAGATATTATGTGAAACAATTTGCTAAAAATTCCGCAGGAAAATGGGTTTTAACAGATTATTTAGGTAAAGATGCCCTTTTATCTTTGGAGTCTTTAGAGTTAAGTATTAGCCTAGAAAATTTGTATCAAAGAGTCGAATTTGAATGATCTAAATAGTCAAAAAAATTCGTAAGCTAATTTACCAGACAGGGGGTTTAAACCCCTTGTTATCAAAATTTGAGTGTTGATAATCTTATAATTCACATGGGATTGCCATATCTTCGTAATTTACCCACCGTGTAATGAATTATATCAAGTTCGGATAATCCGTTATAAATAGATGTTATCTTCGCAATTTCCCCACCGTGTAATGAATTACACGGAACCAATAGTATCTCGTTCAATAAATTGAACTAAGATTATGTTGAATTGATTTATAAGACTCTCCATTCCTTCTATTATCCATTGTCAATTTGCCCTCACCATTGCACTTTTTCCTCAAACCCTAATTAATTTCTTATTTTGTGGTAAAATTTGGGTCGAGTTAGCAAAGGTAATGAGATTGTATGAGTCAAGATAATTTAATCCCTGTGGTGGTGAATGGCGCTGGGGGCAAAATGGGCAAAGAGGTTGTTAAAGCCATTGCCAAAGCTGATGATATGATGTTGGTGGGCGCTGTGGATCATAATTCAGCCCTTTTAGGTCAAGATGTAGGTGAAGTAGCAGGAATAGGGGCGCTGGAAGTGCCTATCCTTAGTGATTTACAAAGTGTTTTAGTTTTAGCTACCCAGTATAAAATTCAAGGGGTAATGGTCGATTTTACCCACCCTGACGGTGTTTATGAAAATGTTCGTAGCGCCCTTGCCTATGGAGTGCGCCCGGTGGTAGGCACTACTGGTTTAAGTGCAGATCAAATCAAGGATTTAAGTGATTTTGCGGATAAAGCTAGTACAGGTGCATTAATTATTCCTAATTTTTCTATTGGTATGGTGTTGATGCAACAGGCTGCTATCAATGCTTCTCAATATTTCGATTATGTGGAAATTATCGAATTACATCATAATCAGAAAGCGGATGCGCCTAGTGGCACAGCAATCAAAACGGCGGAGATGTTATCTGGTTTAGGTAAGTCTTATAATCCTCCTCAGGTGAAGGAAACTGAGCATTTGGAGGGCGCTAGGGGTAGTATTTGCGGTGATAATATTCGCATTCATAGTGTGCGTTTACCCGGTTTACTAGCTCACGAGGAGATTATTTTTGGCTCGATGGGGGAAGTTTATACCCTCAGACATGATACCAGTGATCGTAGTTGTTATATGCCGGGAGTTTTGTTGTCTATTCGTAAAATTGTTGAGCTTAAATCTCTCGTTTATGGTTTAGAAAAAATCCTTTAATATTTTCAAGGAGAAGGGTAAGCAGAGGAGAAGGGGAAGCAGAGGAGAAGGGGAAGAAAGAAAATTGCTTATTAATTATTCGTTATTAATTATTCATTATTCATTATTAATTATTCATTATTCATGTTAACTATCGCATTACCTAAAGGGGCATTATTACAAGAAAGTATCGAAATGTGGCAAAAAGTCGGTTTAGACTTTAGCTTATTTTTGTCATCCAGCAATCGACAATTACAAATCGAAGATACTCAAGGAAAGGCACGGGCGCTGTTAGTACGGGCGCAGGATGTCCCAGTTTATGTAGAATATGGACAAGCGCACCTCGGCGTGGTTGGTTATGATGTGCTGAGAGAAAAAAAAGCCAATGTTGCCAATTTAGCTGATTTAGGTTTTGGCTCTTGTCGTCTGTCTGTAGCAGTACCGAAAGATAGCCCTTATCGTAGTTCAGTTGATCTCCCAGCGCACGGCATCGTAGCCTCTAAATTCGTGAATTGTGCCAAAGATCATTTCCGTAGTTTAGATTTACCTGTGGAGATAGTACCTTTGTATGGTTCGGTAGAATTAGGACCAATTACAGGGATGTCGGAAGCCATTGTGGACTTAGTTTCCACGGGGAAAACTTTGAGGGAAAATGGCTTAATCGAAATTGACGTATTATTTGAAAGTAGCGCTTATCTAGTGGCAAATCCTCTCAGTTATCGCCTTAATCAAGATCAAATTAGCCAATGGGTTGAGAAAATCGTGAGGTGAAGGGCAATGGGCAATGGTTTAAAGGCTTATAAATCAAAGACTTTAGCAAAGTGGTTAGTGTTTATAATATCAAGTCCACTTGATAACTTACAAATCAATTAGACACGATCTTAGTTCAATTTATTGAACGAGATACCGTTAGCCGTGTAATTCATTACACGGTGGGTAAATTGCGAAGACATAATCTTTTATAACTAATTGTCAATTATCTATTCCTAGTTGGGGATTAACTCTTTGAGAATAGTAAAAGAAACATGATTAATGGCTAACTGCCCGATAGAGGTTTTTTCCTTACTCACGGGTTGCCCTTCACTCCTCAAAGTTTCAAAAGTAGTATCCTTTGCCATTTCCAGATGATACCAAGCTAACCCCATAAAAAAGCGCGTGGGATAAGGGCCACCATCTTGCAAATCATCGGGGTTTGATTCCATGGGTAGCCAACCAATGCTAGGCAAGTAAAATTCCATCCATACATGGTTAAAGTCTGGACTCAATGGTACACCAAATTGCAATACTTTAAGAGGACATTTATAGCGCCCGACAGTGCGCGAAGCGATACCATTGAGACGAGAAAGGGCGAGGAGTAAACCGAGATATTCACCGCATGAGCCTACACCCCTTTTAATAACTATATCTGGGGTATCAATGTGAGGTTTAATACCGTAGCTAAGACGATCATAAACATAGTTACGGATACTGTACATTTTGCGCAGTAAATTGGTTTCTGTGCCTCTCGCTTCTTCAGCGCCCCTCAAAATTACATCGGCACTCATAGCGAGGTTATCATTATCAATGAGGTATTTATCGGCAAATTCTGGGGGCAGAGGTGGCAAAGTTTCACAATCTCTGGGAGTAAGCTGATATTTAATACTCCATACCTCAACCATGGCGCGCCAACCGAAGACAAATCGCTCTTCGGAAGTAAATTTAGGAAATTTAAACAGGGCGACTTTCTGCCCGTTATTATTTTCTTCGATGTAGGGTAAACCTACCGCTTCAATACTGCGAATTTTTTGGCGATGGCTTTCGGTAGGTAAGGCGATGCGCCATTCTAAATCTTTGATGGTAATGTCATCGAGGGGCGCTACTTCCTCAAGGTAGCTCATTTCGATTAAAAAACCATTGGATAGGGTGTATTTTTCGTCTTCGTAATATTTAAAATAGAGGGGATGAATGAAGGTACGATCTCGATATAATAATTCGTGGTTAGGTTCAGCGTTAGGATTATCTCTAATATAAGGTTCTTGGTCGGTATAGGCAATATATAAAGTTTCTTCTCCCGTGTCAGGATTTTGGTAAAAGTCAAGGGCGCTGGGATACTCAAAAGGGGTTAATAAACTATACTTAGTCTTACCTGTAGCGCGCTCCAAACAATAAACAGTTTGTTCGAGATTATCACATAACCAGATTTCTTCCCCTCTGATGGTGATGTTTTCGTTACCGATACCCGGCGCATAAAACTTAGTGATTTGTTTGCCATCGGCTTTACTATAAACCGTAATTGTGCCGTTTTTTTGGCAAGTAACATAAATAGTTTTTTCCCAAATAGCAATACCATTACTGGGATAAGCCAAGCTGAAACGATACTGAGGAGCGCTTTTTATGACTAATTCTTCTTCTTGCCATGTAATAGGAGTACAATAAACACTACTTTGAGTTACAAACCAAATTTCTTCATCCGTAATACATAATCCTTTCGCGCCAATAAAATCTTGCCAGTAATTGTAGTTAATTATCTTGGTAACGCTAGTGTGAGGATTAATTTTCATTAAATACCCATTACGAGAATCAAGGGCATATAAAAAATTATTTTTAAAGCTAATACCATCCAAGGATGTAGCAATTAACGGGCGAATAGTGGAAGGGTGAAGGGCGCTGTTAGCCATATTAACGGATTTATTTTTGCTGATGATTGACTGAATAGGATCACATTCCTACTTAGGTTATTGTATTCCCCATCGTCAAAAAGTAAACTATGAACAATTTTTATGGGTAATATTAAGTTAGTTTGATCCCTTATAAATCAATTAAGCTAGTTTGCATTTAAGTTTACTGGTGAAGGTAGGCAAGAGGCAACAGGTCAGCGTTTGAGTTATTTTAAGACTTAGTATAAACGGTAATTTAAATGCGTCTTAGCTTAAAAATAATCTTAGTTCAATTTATTGAACGGGATACTGTTGGTTCCGTGTAATTCATTACACGGTGGGGCAACAACGGAGTGAAAAACTAAATCAAATCACGAATATACAATTAATTTTGCACAATAACTTACATATCAGCCCTGATTTCTCCGATTAACCTTTGCATGAGTTCTACTTGTTCTGTCTCTTGATTTTCTTGGTAGATATTCAAAGCTGATTGAGCATCTTTGATTGCATTCTGATACTGATTCAAATTCTAATATGTCAAACTTCTGATGGAAAAAAATCTGGGGTTAGATTGCGTCATGCTAATGGCTTGATTAAGATCAGCTAGTGCTTTCTCATATTGATCTGCCTCAAAATAAGATGAACCTCTGTAAAAATAAATATATTCCTTATTATTAGAAGCGATGGTTTCCTCATCATTAGACTTTAACGCTACAGTCAAATCAGGTATTGCCTTTTGATAATCATCTAAAATATAATATGTTAGTCCTCGAAAATAATAATAATCTTCATCGTCATTATTAAGACTAATGGCACTGTTAAAATCTTGTAAAGCCTGTTGATCTTGATCCAATTGAAAATAGGCTCTACCTCGCAGAAAATAAGTAAGGGCTAGTTTTTCATATTTAAGAGCATTGGTATAGTCACTTACAGCGTTTTGGTATTCTTCCAAATCAAAATAAGCATCCCCTCTAACTTGATAAGCAGTAACATTATTGGGTTCTAATTGAAGTACCTTATTTAAGTCTGCAATAGCTTTTTGATAATTTTCTTTACGAACAAACCCTATGGCACGATAAAGATATTCTTCAGCAGTAGTCGGTTCGATGGATTGAGTGATGAGAGATGGAGTTAAAAGAGGTTGAGCAATGCTGGGAAGACAAGGATAAATTAATAGCAACTAAACCAGTATAAATTTTATTCATGGTAGTGATTGATTGATTGTTCTATTTATTTATCAGTTAAATTTTCTTGATTTATGCAAAGAATCAAATAAAACTTAATAATTATTGATACAACCAGCGCCCTCCACCATTATCCTATTTCGATAAATTAACAATAAAATTCGCTTTTATCTAATAATGCTTCGCCATGATTGGGTATCCAGCTAACCCAAACACCAGAAGACTGCTCACATAGTAATAAAGCCTCTTCTTCAGCATAAGCACTAGGACATTGATATAATTTCACCCAAGAATCACGATTATAGGTGATGTGACATACACTATTGCAATTAATTTTATCAACTGAAAACCCTTCTTGAACATCTAATTCTGTAGGGGATGATACTGATTTTAATTGAGTTAACATCATTATATTTCTCCATAAATAATAATAATTTCTGATATGACGCTCAGATCATCAAATACTAGCCTCATATTTTGTGGTCTCAAAATTAACTAATATCATGAGCTCTGCTTGTCATTTTTCAGATGTTTTTTTGTTTGGCTGATAATTTAAAAATTATTTCTGTATATAATGATACAAATTACTCCATTGCTTGACTAGGATTGTTATAAAAAATTAATATTAGCTTAATAAGTTTTTCTTAACTAATTAGGCTTTGCTGAAAAAGTATTTTGGTGAGGGGAGGTGTCAGGTTTCGGGTGTTAGGTTTCAGGTTTTAGATTTAAAAATCAGAAAAATTCACTATAATCAACAATGATCAGTTTCAACCAAAATACTGGTAAGTCAACATAATATTATCGATTTGTGACCATGAAGAAAATTTGGCAAAAAATACTATCCCTTCCCCTCGGATTATTAGTCACAGCGCCCCTCACCGCAGGAAATATACCCCACGAAAAAACCGAAGAATGTGAGATTTTGGTGATCGGTGGTGGATTAGCGGGGGCGGGTGCCGCCTATGAAGCCCTGTTAATGGGTAAAACCGTTTGTTTAACTGATATTACCGATTGGGTAGGTGGTCAAATTTCTTCACAGGGTACATCTGCACTAGATGAACGTAGCACCCAAAGACAAGAATTATTTTTCCCCAAAGGTTACTTAGAATTTAGGGAGAACATCGGCAAATTTTACGGTAAATATAACTTGGGTGAATGTTGGGTTAGCGCTTCCTGTTTTCTGCCCAAAGATGCCCATACTATCCTTGCCAGACAACTAGAAGAAGCCGCACAACGAGGCAAAGGCAAATTAAAATGGTTTCCCCATACCGTCATTAAAGATGTCGCCATTAACAATCAACAAATCACCAGCGCCCTCGCCATTCAACATCAACCCCAGCCTAACACTCCCCCCCTCAACACCGAGCCTTTATCAGCAATTATAGAAGACGCTTATGGTCTCGAAGATTCTCCCAGACTTACCAAAACGGTCATTAAATTTGTACCGAGTAAAAACGACAAAAATGACCTAAAAGCTGATTGGATGGTCATAGAAGCCACAGAAACAGGGGAAATCATTGGTTTAACTGACATCCCCCACAAGCTCGGTATTGATCCCATTTCTCCTTATGATCCATCAGCATCAAGTAGAACGGCTGATCCTTATTGCCCCCAAGGTTTTACCTACACCTTTGCCATGGAGAAAACCGCCACCCCTCAACCCCAACCAGAACCAGAATTTTATCAGCAATATGCACCCTATTACAGCTACGAATTGCCTAGATTAGCGAATTTTGATTTAGTGTTTACCTATCGCCGTATTTACAAAGCACAACCTAGGGAGAGGGTAACTTTTAGCGGTATTGGTTTTACTAAACCCACACCGGGGGATATTGCCATGCAAAATTGGACTTGGGGTAATGACTATCGTCCGGGTACATCTCAAGATAACTTAATTTATACGAGAGATCAACTGCAAGAATTAGGACAATTAGAGCCGGGAGGATGGTTAGGGGGATTACGCACTGAAACCCTCAGAAAAGGGGAAGAAAACGCCATGGGTTTTTATCATTGGTTGGTGGCTGGTACTACAGATTCTCAGTTAGGTGACGGGGTGAAAAAACCTCATCCAGATCATGTTTTTCTCAAGGGTTTTGACTCTCCTATGGGTACGGAGCATGGTTTATCAAAATATCCTTATATAAGGGAAGGGCGCCGGATTATTGGGCGACCAAAATTAGGTTATCCGGATGGTTTTATGGTCAATGAAGTGGATATTTCCCGCGTTAATTATGATGATGACTATTACAAAAAAACGTTGACTGATAGCGAATATAGACAATTACGGGCAATTCTCGCTGGTTTGGAGGGATTTTCGGTTATTTCAGGGGATGTTAACCCTGAAAACGCCGTTAAACGTAGCCGTTCCACTGTTTACGCTGATTCTGTGGGTATTGGTCATTATGCCATTGATTTTCACCCTTGTATGAGTGAGTATCCCCACGAAAAACCGGGTAATACGGAGCGAGAAGGAGAAAGACGGGGGCAAGGTCAAGCCTATCCTTTCCAAATTCCTTTATCTGCTATGATTCCCCAAAAAATCGATAATTTATTGGTGGCAGGAAAAAGTATCGCTACCAGTCACATTGCGGCGGCGGCTTATCGGGTGCATTCTTTTGAATGGTCATCGGGCGCGGCGGCAGGGGTTACAGCTTCTTTTGCTTTGAATGAAAACATTTTCCCCTATGAAATTACCGAGGGTTTTGCTTTTCGTAATCGTTATTTGCCAAGGTTGAGGGCGCTGTTAGTTACTAAAGGTAATCCAGTAGAGTTTCCTAATACTTCCATTTTTAATCAGGATTGGGATGACTGGCGCTAAACATATCAAAAAAATGTAGGGTGGAGGGCGCTTAACCATTCAACCTCTAAAATCAATGACCACTTGGCGCATTTATTTTTAGTATGCGTTTGCCCTATGCTAAAAAATTTTTTAGTTCAGGTGTAGGGGGTAAACTTTCTATGATAATCCTCTAAACAGTTATTAGAATTATTCTAATATGGAAGGGAATAAGGAAACGTTATCGTATCTCTGATATTGTCTGAGATGTCTAATTAAAGAAAAATATATTGCTAAACATTTATGACTGCCATTGCATCGTTACCAAAACCAAATAAACCAACCATAATTGATACAGTTGCCCTTGATGTGGAGGGGATGAAGTGCGCTGGTTGTGTGAAAGCTGTGGAAAGACAAATTAATCAATGTGATGGGGTGGTGGGCGCTACAGTTAACCTTATAACTGCCGTGGCTTTGGTAGAATACGAGCAAGGCAAAATCAATCCTGAAAAAGTAGCAGAAAAATTAACCATGGGAGGGTTTCCCAGCGCCCCTCGCCGTAGCCAAAACGAGGAAAATTGGCAAGAAAAACACCAAAAAGCAAGGGAAAAAGAACAAAAAACCCAAACCTATCAACTCACCAGCGCCCTTCTCCTCTTAATATTCTCCACCATCGGGCATTTACATCACCTGACGGGATGGCATTATCTTCACCCTCTTAGTAATATTTGGTTTCATTGGGCATTGGCAACGGGCGCATTAATCATGCCGGGGCGTGATATTATCCTCAACGGATGGCAAGGCATTTGGCACAGAAGCCCCAATATGAATAGTTTAATCGGTATTGGTACGGTGAGCGCTTATGTCACCAGTTGCATTGCTTTATTTTATCCTGAGTTGGGCTGGGAATGCTTCTTTGATGAGCCTGTGATGCTGTTGGGATTCATCTTTTTAGGACGTGTGTTAGAAAGTAGCGCCCGTCGCCAAGCCTCCCAGAGTCTCGAATCTTTACTCAGTTTGCGCCCCCATCAAGCTCGAATTGTTAGTAAAAATGAATTATTAGAAGATCAAGGGTTGCTCATTCCAGCGGTGCAAGTGAAAGCCCAAGAATGGGTAAAAGTATTACAAGGTGAGCAATTTCCCACCGACGGCATTGTGGTGAAAGGGCAAACTACCGTTAATGAAGGAATGTTGACAGGGGAATCTTTACCCGTATATAAAACCATGGGCGACTCCGTGAAAGCTGGTACAATTAATCAAGCTGAAGCCGTCATTATTGAAACTACGGCGACGGGCGCTGATACCGTCATCAGTCAAATTATCGCTACAGTAGAAGAAGCTCAAACTCGCAAAGCGCCCATCCAAAATTTAGCTGATACTGTCTCCGGTTATTTTGCTTACGGAATTATTACCATTGCTTTACTTACCTTGACATTTTGGTATTTTTATGGTATGCAAAAATGGTCATATTTAACCACAGATACCAGCGCCCTCATCCTCAGTATAAAATTAGCTATCGATGTTTTGGTCATTGCCTGTCCCTGTGCGCTGGGTTTGGCTACTCCCACCGCTATTCTTGTGGGTACGGGGAAGGGTGCTGAACAAGGATTATTAATCAAAGGAGGTGATATACTCGAACAAGTGGAGAAAATTAACACCATCGTTTTTGATAAAACAGGTACACTCACCAATGGTTATCCCCAAGTTACTGATATTATTGCCCTTCATCATCATTCTGCACAGGAAATTATCAGCCTTGCCAGTAGCCTAGAAATCAACTCCCAACATCCCTTTGCCCAAGCACTTTTACGGGAATTACAGAAACAAGAATTATCATTATATAAAACCGAAAATTTAACCACCACCATCGGTAAAGGAGTGAAAGGAATCGTTGACTATAATCATCAAAAAACAACTTTTACTTGCGGTAATCAACTTTGGTTAAAAGAACAAAATATTCATCTTAGCAGTGATATTATTAATCAAACCGAAACCTTACAAAATCAAGGAAAATCAGTAATTTATCTTAGTGAAAACCAAGAAATTATCGCCCTCATTGCCTTAGCCGATGAAATAAGAGATCAAGCGCCCTCCACCGTCAAAGCACTGCAAAATATGGGTTTAGAAGTAATCATGATCAGTGGCGATCAACCCCAAGTAGTACAAAATATCGCCCAAAAATTAGGTATTAGCAAATATTATGGCGGTATTCAACCCCAAGGTAAAGCAGATTTAATCGACCAAATTAAAGAGGAGAGGGGAGGGCGCATGATTGCCATGGTAGGAGACGGAGTTAATGATGCCCCAGCGCTAAGTCGTGCCGATTGTGGTATTGCCATGGCGCAAGGCTCACAAATTGCCCTCGAAACCGCCTCTATCGTGCTAACTCGTGGCAAATTAACCGATTTAATCACAGCTATTAAATTAAGTCAAAATACCCTCAAGAAAATTAAACAGAATCTTTTTTGGGCATTAAGCTATAATTTAGTAGCGATTCCCCTAGCCTCTGGAGTATTGCTACCTCGTTATCATATCTTACTCAATCCTGCTACGGCAGGGGCGCTGATGGCACTAAGTTCCATTGTGGTAGTGACTAACTCCCTACAGCTTAAAAAAATGGATACTTAATTATTGATAACAGATAAAATAGTAAAGCGTTCTCAATTTATACTATCTTTAAAAGAGATAAAAAATTTGATTAGCTAATATCAAGCTCTCTTGATGATGAGAAATCAAAAACAGTCTCATCTTAGTTCAATTTATTGAACGAAACACCGTTAGCCGTGTAATTTATTACACGGTGGGTATAGGTTAACAGTTTAAGATCAACCAAATTAACGATGACAGCCCAACCCCATACAGCCCATATTTTAGTTGTTGAAGACGATAAAGGCAGAAGAGAACTTTTGCTGAAAAAAAATAAATATTCTATAGGTAGAGGGCAACGGTGTGATATTGTCATTCAATCTCCCTTCGTTTCCCGTCATCACGCCACCATCATGCGTATTTTTGACGAAAACGGCTACGCCCATTATCACATCGTTGATGGCGACGGCAAAAATCTTAGCGCTAACGGCATTTTAGTTAACGGGCGCAAAGTTAATAATTTACAACTCAAAACCGGTGATAAAGTAGTTTTTGGTCCTCAAGTGTTTGTTATTTACCATCAATCTAACCGAGATGTATTTGCCACCTTGCCCCCAGATGATCCCTTTGATATTACCTTAATCGATCCTGCTATGATGGGAACAGATTTTGAAAATTAACAACCCTACTTATTAAATTTGTAGGTTGGGTTGGCGATAGCGTAACCCAACAATAATGCTTTTTAATTGATTTAGACATACGAAGTTTACAGCAGTTTTCATTTCCTTAAACCACACTTTGGATTATTACAAATATTATCTTTGCGTCTTTGCGCCTCTGCGAGAAACAAAAAACGTGGTTTATTCATTTGAAATGCGCTGTAAGCAAAAATGAAAGTTTGCAGATTTTTCCTACTTCGCCCATAATAACCTCAGATCATTTCCAAAACAATCTCAAACTGAAATAACGGCTTTTCTTCCTCCGTCTTCCGTGAGGGTTAAATCAATAAGTAAATAATTGTCAGGGAAATAAGGCAGTAACTGCGCCCACTCAATAGCCGTAATACCAGCCTCAACCTCCCTACCTTGCCAGTAATTTTCTAAACGTAAATCAGCAATTTCTTCACCATCAAGACGATATAAATCAATATGATAAAGAGGGATGCGCCCTTCTAAATACTCATTAACGAGAGTAAAAGTCGGTGACACAATCGCTTCAGTAATACCTAACCCAGCGCCCACCCCCTGAATCAAAGTAGTTTTACCAGCGCCCATCTCCCCTCGCAACAGGATAACAGTATTAGGCGTTAACGTTAAAGATAGATTGTAACCGAGTTGTTTTGTCTCCTCGTCATCCTTCAAAAAATAAGTTTGAGAATCAATCATCATCAAAAGGTTGATTTTTTAAGATAGTTTATGGCATAATGTATATTACCGTATTAGGGGCTATAACTCAGTTGGTAGAGTGTCTCAATGGCATTGAGGAAGTCAGCGGTTCGAATCCGCTTAGCTCCATATAATAATTGACAATGGAAAATCGATAATTGACAATTATCCATTATTATTGATTTTCCCAAGACTCCATCACTTGGTCTAATAAATTTCTTTCTGTAGAATAAGTAATATCTTCTTGATTAATTACTTTTTGTTGAGCAAATTTTTGAGCATAATTCAGTTTAGGTAATAACTGTTGTTTGTTTTCCTGTAAAAAATTAGCCATTTCTTGGCGATTTTGATTTCTTTTTTCTATTTTTTTATTACGACTTTGTAACCAAAAATATCTAATGAGAGGTATAGCTAAATAACCTATAGCGTAGGTAACTAATATACCATAAATAGAACTAACAAAATAAATAAAACTACCTAATTCAGCAACCACTTCAGAAGATAATAAGGACCCTAAAACCAGTAGTAAAACAAAGTTAATTCCCCCTAAAGCTACCGCCATAATTTTTTGTTGACTGGTAGCAATAGTAAAACGCCAAAAATTCTCTTTTAAATAAGGAATTATGTTAATGTTTCTTGTTTGTTTAGCAGTAACTTGTAATTCAGGAAAATAATAGATAATTTCCCCTTCTTCTGATACTTCAGGATAACCATTAAAACGAGTTAAAACGGGTAACATATAATCTTCATCTCGCTCATTATAAATAGTAATATTATCTAAATAAGGAGCTATTTGTTCAGCAATAACAGCGCCCTTCGCCGATTGAATTACAGAAGCAATTTCTCGCCATCTTCTTTCTTCTAAATTTTGGTTAGGATTGCCGTCACCAAAAAGAAAAGAATAAATACTTTCTAAAAAATTAAGCTCATTTTCCTGTTGATTTTCTAATTGTTGAAATCGATTATTTCGGCGGTGATAATTAGGACTAAAGATATAGAAAAAATCGGGAGTAAACCAAAAACGAGGGAAAAACATCATACCTCCGCCCCTAGAATTATTAATGCTACGATTATCATTATCATCACGATTTGAACTCATACCAATAACAATTACTACGATAGCAATTAACACTAAAATAATGGAAGCAATCAGAATAATTCCAAAAGAAATTCTGAGCAAATAAAAAATAACATTCCAAATTTTTTCTAACCAACTTTTCAGACGTAACCGCCAATATTTATTACGCAAAACATTGCGAAAATCTTGAGGAAATAAATAAACAATATCGCCCGTATCTGCTACCTGTAAATGTCCATTGGCAGAAGAAGCCAAATTTAATAATTCTTGTTGGGCAATTTGGACATCTAAGCCACTTTTGAGGGCAACATCTCCCACCGTAACTCGATAATTGAGTGCCTCTACCGATTGCATGATTGCTGGATTTGGATTCATAATAAAAAATTTTAATAATCAATAGGAATAACAAAAAAATTAGTAGATAATTTATTGAACAAAGGGTTTAAACCCCATTTTCATAACAAGGGGTGATTGATAATCTCACAACTTAAATACAATAGTTATATTAGACTTCTTCAAAAGTACATATTTTAAGGGCTGAAGCCTGTAAAGGTTGAATATTATCAAGCCCTACGAAACAACAAAATAAGTTATAATCATAGGCTGGTTATTTTTTTTGGAAGAGAAATTATGGCAGGTTCTCAAGTCAATGCGGATGTATGGATTAGCGAATATATTACTCCCTATGACATTTATGTACACGGTATTACCAATATTTTAGCGCACGCCAAAACTCCCTATCAGGATATGTATATCGTCGAAAGTGGCGCTTATGGTAAAGCATTAGTTTTAGATGGCAAATGGCAATCTTGCACCGGAGATGAATTTCTCTATCATGAAGCCTTAGTTCATCCGGCAATGATAAATCATCCTCATCCTGAAAATGTGTTGGTTTTAGGTGGCGGGGAGGGCGCTACCGTGCGGGAAGTTTTCCGTTGGCAATCAGTAAAAAAAGCCACGATGGTTGACATTGATGGAGAAGTAGTGGAAGCCTGTCGTCAGCATTTACCAGAAATGCACCAAGGCGCTTTTGATGATCCTCGTTTAGAATTAGTTATTGGTGACGCTTTTGAGGTTTTGGATACTACGGGCGCTCAATGGGATATAGTTATTTCTGATCTTTCTGATCCTATCGAAGAAGGTCCTTCTTTTCAATTATTTACTCAAGAATATTTTGCCCGTTTGAAAAAAGTATTAAGAGATAATGGTATCGTAGTGATTCAAGCTGGACCTATCGCCCCAGCTAACTTACACATTCACGGGCGCTTGGTTAATACCTTAAAAACAGTGTTTAGTCATGTCCATGCCTATTTTGCTCCTACTTGTACTTATGGTTCAGCTTGGGGCTTTGCCATTGCTTCTGAACAGAATTTCGATACCATCCCTGATCCTGATAAAATTGATCGTTTATTAGAGCAAAAAACTACTAACGACTTTCGCTCTTTTGATGGCATTAGTTTGTTAGGAATGCTACAAACACCGGGTTATGTGCGCCAAGCCATTCAAAATGAAACGGAAGTTTATACCATGAAAAAACCGCCGAAATTTTTTGGTCAAGGTGTCAAACAAGGATAATAAGTAGGGTTTGCTGAAAAAGTATTTTGGGGGCGGAGGTGTCAGGTTTCAGGTGTCAGGTGTCGCGGTGAAATGCTTATAAATTAAAGAGTTAAGCCAAATAGTTATTTTTCATAAATTGCTCATTTGTATCAATAATTTTTGAGGGTTTATTGCTGAGGGTAAAGTGTTTTGATGCCAACTTCAAAAATCCCCTGCGTTAAAAGAGAAGGCTTTTGATCTAATTTTTTTGACAACCAAACTGAGGTATAATCAAACAGTTAAAAATTTAATTAAAAAAATTACCTATGCCAGAAGCAGTGGGAGTAATTCAAACCCTAGGTTTTCCTGCTATCCTTGCCGCCGCCGATACTATGGTGAAAAGCGCCCGTGTCACTTTAGTTTATTTTGATAAAGCCGAAAGTGGTCAATTTGCCATTGCTATTCGGGGGGCGGTGTCGGAAGTTAAAACTGCCATGAAAGAAGGTTTAAGGGAAGCAGAAGAAGTTTTTGGCGGTGAAGTGATCACTCATTACATCGTGCCGAATCCCCCCCCCAATGTGGTGGATGTGCTACCCATTGGGCATAATGATATTTCTGATCCCTATCGGGTATAAATTGATCAGAAGTGCCACATTAGTCAATAATCATAACGTAATAAACAATTTTTTATATTAAATTAATTCAGGGAGTAAAAATTTTATGCCTTCACAGTCAGCCGTTGGCTCTATTGAAACGAAAGGTTTTCCGGGTATTCTTGCCGCTGCCGATGCCATGGTAAAAGCCGGTAGGATTACTTTAGTTGGTTATATCCGAGTTGGTAGCGCCCGTTTTACCGTCAATATCCGTGGGGATGTGTCCGAAGTTAAAACCGCTATGGCTGCCGGTATTGAAGCCGTTAAAAAGGCGGAGGGCGCTACTCTTGAATCATGGGTTATTATCCCTCGCCCTCATCAAAATGTTTGTGCTGTACTACCCATTGACTACACCGAATCAGTGGAAGTATATCGTCAAGCGGTGGAAGGTAACACCGCGCCTTATTTACAACAGGGTTAATCCGTAAGGTGGGCAATGCTCACCTTTGTATCATGTTTTTGAAGAATCGGGCTAGAAGCCCGAACTACAATGAAAAAACGTTATTTTCTGCAAATGTGAATATTATCGTAAACTGTATTTAAAATCAGTATTACCAGTGTAACCAGTTAACTCTGCTAATCGCTCAAGGGATTGTGTACCTTCGTAAACTTTGCCGTTAATTAACCATGTGGGAAACGCTTTTACTATGCCCTCACATTTTTGAGGATCGCCATTTAAGCCGTCGGGAGTACATTCGATGTGAGGTACTATATCGTAAGCCTCTTTACCAAATAATTGCTTTTGATCGTAACAATGAGGACACCAATAAGCAGTATATTTAGTAGCGCCCACCGTTGCTAAATGTTGAGCTAGTTCGATTTCAGCAGGTCCTGATTCGGTGGTGATTTCCCAGCCGAGAGGGGGTGTAGCTGCGGTAGTAGGCTTAGGAGTGATAATCTTACCCTCAGGGTTCACATTAGCCACCTCAGCGCCCGTCACCGCCACCGTATTAGCATTGGCGTAAACCCCTAAAGCACTTACTATGGTGATGACAATTACCACAGCGCCCGTAAAAAGAATTTGTCCTAAATCATCCCAATCATGACCAATTAAAGTAACAATTAATAAACTTAAGGAAAATAAAGCCGAGCCGATACAATAGTAACAAACCGTTTGCAATTCAAAAGCCAGAATAGACATTAAATAACCGCTAAAGGTAGCCATAGCGAAACTTAATGCCAATATTAATAACCAGCTATTTTCTTCTAATTTTAGTCTTAATTTTTTTTTGTCCTCAGCAGATACGGTGAGGGGCGCTAGGGCTAAAATAGCCATCGTTAAATATGCTAAACTACCGAAAATACTTAACGGTGGTCCTGTTTTACCTTGTGGGTCAAAAGGATAGGCGTAGGCACTATTTAAGACACCATCACAACCAGCACCCTGAGAAGCATCCACCGTACAAGCAACCTCTCCCCCTAAAAGTTTAGTAATGGTTAAATAAGCAGTTAAAAGTAAACCAACCAAAGCGATAGCCCCAAGAATATAACGGGCATAGCGCTGAATCCAAGGCACATTTCGACGACGACGTATCATAATTTTATTCAATTAAATAATTCAACTTTCAATATAACTCATTATCAAAAGGGCAAAGGTAGATTGAAATATAGCGTAGATTACCATTAAATTTGCTCACATTTTGGCAAACAGGGTTTTAAATCCTCTATTTTTTGATGAATTTTGTTATTCTGTTTCAGGGTGATTTGAACAATTATTCTATGTTAAGTTATCATAACTACGATAAAAAAATCTTCATTATTAATTATTCACTATTAATTATTCATCATTTAGAATGGAATCATTAAATATAACGTTACTACTAAAAATATTAACTCCATTATTAATTTTAACTGCAATTATTGTCACTTCTTTAATAATCGAAAATCGATTAAAAAAAATTGCTATAAGTATTAATAATACTCCCAAACTTAAGCAATATACTTTTGTTCCGAAATCATTTAACGGCATTATTTTTGTGTGGTCGGTGGTGGGCGCTTTTGCCTTGATTTTACCCATGCTAGATTTACCCAGCGCCCTCAACACTTTAATTGAAAAAATAATTATAGTTATAGCACTTTCTGCTGGTACTCTTTTAGCATCTCGTTTAGCCGTAAGTACCATTCAAATTTATAGTATCAAAAGTGATACCACAGTCTCTTTAAGTTCTCTTTTTGAATATCTAACCAAAGTAATTATATTTACCATTGGTTTTTTAATTATCATTCAATCTATCGGCGTAAAAATTACTGCTTTAATTACCGCTTTTGGAGTAGGTAGTTTGTCCATTGGTTTAGCATTTCAAAACACATTAAGTAATCTAATTTCAGGGGTTAATATCATTTTAGCTGGGAAAATTAGAGTAGGAGATTATATTGCCACAAAAATAGGAGAAGAAGGTTATGTAGTCGATGTGGAATTGCGTTACACAGTGGTAAAAGATATTTACGACAATATCACAGTGATACCAAATAGCCAAATTATCGATAGTAGTTTTAAAAATTATAGCCTCGAAAATTCCAGTATGTTATTACCTATTCAAATTGGTATTAGTTATGATAGTGATCTTGATAAAGTAGAAAAAATAACCTTAAATGTAGCCAAGAAAATACTAGAAACAGTAAAAGGAGGCTATAAAGAATATGAGCCTTTTTTGAGATATGAAAAACTGGATCAATTTGCCATTAAGTTTACAGTTTATTTAAAAATACATGAATATTTTGACCGTTTAATAATCACTCATGAATTTTTAAAAGAATTATATCGAGTTTATCAACAAGAAAATATTAAAATTGCCTATCCTATTACTAATAATTTTATTGATGTTAATTAGGATTAATTAAGTATTTCAAATTTTACTAGAGACGTTGCATACAACGTCTCTAAATTAACCATAAAATACCCAATTAATTGTGTTTACCTACTCATAATCAACTATTTAAGCCGTGATTACTTCTTCATAGGGAATAAAAAGTTTTTTCTCAGCGCCACAAATAGGGCATACCCAGTCATCAGGAATATCCTCAAACGCAGTTCCAGCAACAATTCCCGAATCAGGATCACCAATTAGAGGATCATAAATCATCGAACATTGACGACAAATCCATTTACGAGTAGCAGGATTATTACTAGCTAATTTAGCTGGAGGTTGTTGCCCTGATCAACCACCTAAAGCCTCACTATATTGATTAGCGTGGTGATTTTCAATACTGGTTAAAAAAACAAAATTTTGGGCAGCCTTACGAAAAATACCAGCGTGTTGTTTAGCTTCAGCTTCTTGTTGCTTAAACTCGGCTTCAGCGCCCTTCACCCTTGATCTTTCCTGTCTTTGCTAAGATAAACTATGTAATTGATAAATTTTAGTAAAATCATGTTTTTATTTGGACTTGGCGATAAAAAATTGACTCTACCCAAACCCGAAGAAGCCCTCAAAGGTAGAAATACTAAAATGCCTTTACCCACTCAGCATTATGTCAATGGTAATTCTTTTAAAACAGAATACCCCAGTCATCTGGCATTAGCAATGTTTGGTATGGGTTGTTTTTGGGGCGCTGAAAGAAAATTTTGGCAGTTAGAAAATGGCATTTATTTAACTGCTGTCGGTTATGCTGCTGGTTATACCCCAAATCCGACATATGAAGAAGTTTGTAGCGGTTTAACAGGTCATAATGAAGTGGTGAGAGTGGTTTATGATCCTGAAATTATCAGTTATGAAACCTTACTAAAAGTATTCTGGGAAAATCATAACCCCACCCAAGGAATGCGTCAAGGCAATGATCGAGGCACTCAATATCGTTCAGGTATTTACACTTATTCTGAAGCTCAAAAACAATTAGCTTTACAGTCCAAAAACCTATATCAACAAGAGTTAACAAAAGCTAATTTAGGAGATATTACCACCGAAATTATCGATGCGCCTGAATTTTATTTTGCAGAAGGTTATCATCAACAATATTTAGCTAAAAATCCCAATGGTTATTGCGGTTTAGGTGGTTGTAATGTTGATTTGCCTATGGTGGAGGGCGCTGTTTTTTCATAAATAATTGCTATAGCAATCCTATCTGAGTTGTGAGATTATCAAATTTTTTATCGTATTTCGGGCTTCTAGCCCGAATTTTATCTAAGCCTATTAATAAACTATAAAACTATGGCTCTATTACTTTGAGTATGATAAATTATTAGTCTAGGTAGGGAAAAGGGAAGAGGAAAAAGGGAAAGGAGAATTATTATCTAATAATTTATAAACTTTTAACTTTTACAGCAATTTTCATTTCTTTCAACCACACTTAGCATTCTTCTTTGCGACTTGGCGACTTTGCGAGACATAAAAAATGTGGTTTATTCATTAGAAAAGCGCTGTAATTTGCTACGAATGCTATGGGGTAAAGGTTATTTTTTGTTAATTTATCATAACTACTATAGAAGAGCCAAAACTATTATTTTTATAATATTTAAAAATATTTAATTCATTTAAATTATTAACAACAAAAAGCAAATATGAATCAGATGATTAATCGACAATGGTGGGTAGAAAAATGGTTAGAATTACTAGACTCTTATCGTTATAAAAAAAGACTAGAAAGAGCGAGAAATTATGCCAGAGAAGGTAATGTTTTAAATCTTGAATTTAGACAAAATCATCTAGTTGCAGAAGTGCAAGGAAGTGAAGATAAACCTTATCGAGTAACCTTATCTTTGGATACTTTTTCCGATGAAGATTGGGGTTATGTAATTAACACCATGTCTCAAAAAGCTATCCTTGCCGCCCAATTATTAGTAGGTGAAATGCCTTCGGAAATTGAGCAAGTTTTTATTAAAAATGGTTTAAGTCTTTTTCCATTTAATTTAACTGACGTAAAATCTCGTTGCACTTGTGCTGATAAAGTTAATCCTTGTAAACATATTGGTGCTGTTTACTATCAATTAGCTGATCGTTTTAGCGAAGACCCTTTTATTATATTTCAGCTAAGGGGTAGAAGTAAAGAACAAATTTTAGAAGCATTAAGAATATGTCGTACTATCAAATTATCAGGAGAAAAATTAGAACCAGAAATGTTAGGTAAAATTAAATCTTTACCGAAGAAGAAACCAAAACAAAATAAAATTTCTGTACCTTTAAATATAGACAATTTTTGGGAATATAATGAACCTTTAGATGCTTCTTTAGTGGTGATTACTCCTCCTACAGATAAAAAAAATATTTTAGAGGTTCTTGGCTCAATTCCCTTGCCTTATAATGATTCTGAAGAAGTCATGGAATATCTTAAACAAGTATATAATTCTGTACCTCTAAAAGTTATGCAAATTACCTTAACAAATAATTAGGTTTCTGAGTTATTCAGCAAAGCCTAAATTTAATACTATGACGGTTGTTGATGTCCTAAATTTAAGAAAATACTTTCTAAATCTTCCCTTTGACAGTGAAAATCATGAATGGGAATACCCACGGAGATTAATTGTTTGAGAAGGAGGGCGCTGTCTTCGGGTAATCCAGAAAAATTAACCCGATAATAGTTCTTGTCAATTACTTTTTCCCAGTTTTCCACAAGGGAAGCAGTATTTAATTCTTGTTCTAACTTATCCCATTCTCCTAGTGCTGAAATAAAAATTTGTTGACGACTGAGACGCTGATAAAGCTCTGTTAAACTAGCATTTTCCACTAAACAACCTAATTCCATGATACCAATAGAAGTACAAAGTTCAGCTAAATCACTCAAGACATGGGATGATATTAAAATAGTCATTCCTGCTTCCTGTAAAGATTTAATTGCCTCTCTAAATTCTAGGCGCGCGATAGGGTCTAATCCTGATACAGGCTCATCTAAAAGTAGTATCATGGGCTCGTGAATGATGGTACGAGCAAGACTTAAACGCTGTTTCATGCCCCTTGATAAAGTGGTGATGAGACTATGCCTTTTGGACTCTAAATTCACTAAGTCGAGAACTTGATACAATCGTTCACGGCGCTGAGGTTGTTTGAGATGATATAAACGGGCAAAATAATCGAGGTAATCAATAACGGTTAAATCATCGTAGAGGGGAAAATCATCAGGTAAATAACCCAAATATTGCTTAATACGGGGGTTATTATCATCTAGTAGTAATCTTTCCCCATTAAGGTAAATTTCCCCTGTAGTTGGTTCTTCTGCAGTGGCTAACATTTTAATTAGAGTAGTCTTACCAGCGCCATTAGGTCCAATTAAACCATAAACCTCCCCTTGTTTAATTTGCAAATCCACTTCATTGACGGCAATATGCCCATCAAAGATTTTGGTTAAATTCTCTGTAGCAATGGCTAAAGGTTGAGTTTCATTGATTGAGTTAGAAAGCATTGACTTTACTTTTATTTTAAAACAATTGAGGTTATTAGAATTACGAACTTCATAATTCATAATTCATTCAGCCCTTGCCATCAAAATATCATGGGTATTTCTTTCCTCCTCACCGGGAAGGGGAAAACGTTGGCGATAGCTACCATCAGGAGTTAATTCCCATGCCTTGCGATTATCATTTAACATCATTTTCACTAATTCGATCAACTCTTGCTTTAACTTCTCGTTTTCCACCGGGGTGATAGCTTCCACTCGCCGAGAAAGATTACGAGTCATCCAATCGGCGCTACCGATATAAACTTCCTCCTCACTGTTGTTATGGAAGTAAAAAATGCGAGAATGTTCTAAAAATCGACCAATAATGCTAATTACTCGGATATTGTCGCTAATACCTGCCATTTGCGGACGTAAACAACAGATTCCCCTGATAATCAAATCAATTTGCACTCCCGCCTGAGAGGCACGATATAGTGCTTCAATGATCGGCACATCGACTAAAGAGTTCATTTTAGCAATAATTTTCCCTGTACCGCCATTACGACAATGTTCCGCTTCTCTGTCGATCATAGCAATCATACGATCGCGCATGGTGACGGGCGCTACTAATAGTTTACGGAAGGCTTTTTGTTTCGAGTAACCGGTTAAATAGTTAAATAAATCCGTTAAATCAGCGCCCAAATCCTCACGACAACTAAATAAACCTATATCCGTATAAAGTTTAGCGGTTTTAGGGTTGTAATTACCCGTGCCAATATGGACATAACGGCGGATTTTATCCTCATCTTTACGCACCACTAAAACGATTTTAGTATGAGTTTTTAAGCCCACTAAACCATATACCACATGGACTCCCGCCTTTTCTAATCTACGCGCCCACAGGATATTATTCTCTTCGTCGAAGCGCGCTTTTAACTCCACCAGCGCCACTACTTGTTTACCGTTTTCCGCCGCATCAATTAGTGATCTAATAATAGGAGAATCTCCCGAAGTGCGGTAAAGGGTCATTTTTATCGCCATGACTTGGGGGTCGTGCGCTGATTGAGTGATAAACTGTTGAACAGTAGAACTAAAAGAATGATAAGGATGATGTACCATCAAATCAGATTTGCGAATCATTTTGAAAAATTCTGCACTAACATGATCATCTCCATCCTCTTCATACTCATCGGAAACTAACTGTTTAAAGTAGTCAAAAGGAGGAGGAGTAACAGCTTTCCAAGGTTGATCTTTTAAATCAGGTAAAGGAAAACCCGTCAAACTAAATAAATCATTTAAGCCTAACAAGCCATCAATTTCATACACATCTATTTCTGATAAATTTAAACCCAACATCAGCATTTTTTTGATATTATCAGGAGTAGAGCGATGAATCTCTAAACGTACCGCTGAACCAGCAAATCTTCTTTTCGTTAATTCTTGCTGAATAGCTAATAATAAATCATCTGCTTCGTCTTCTTGTACTCCTAAATCAGCATCTCTCGTCAAACGGAAAGTATGACATTCTTGCACACTCATGCCCGGAAAAAGAGACTCTAAATTATGGGCGATCACTTGTTCTAATGGCACACCAACCCAAAGTAAACTATCTTCTAATTCTCCCACTTGGCGGAGATTCTCAGGAAAGGCAATAAAACGAGGTAATGATTTAGGCACTTTAACTCTAGCGAATAATTCAGCGCCCGTATCCGGATTACGCACCAAAACGGCGAGGTTTAAACTAAGATTAGAAATATGAGGAAAAGGATGACTAGGATCAACCGCAAGGGGTGTTAAAACAGGAAAAATATTATTTTCGTAGTATTCATGAAGATATTGTTGTTGTTGCGCATTTAGATCAACAAAATTAATTAAATGAATACCATGATGCACTAATTCTTTTTTGATATTGTACTCAAAATTTTCTACCTGTTCCTTGACAATGGGGCGCAAATATTTTTGGATATTGTCCATTTGTTGCACAGGATTTAAACCATCAGGGGTTAACTTCAACACCTCCGCCTCAATTTGTCTCTTAATGGCGGCAACCCTAATCATAAAAAATTCATCTAAGTTAGCGCTAAAAATTGCGGTAAATTTCAACCTTTCTAATAATAAAGTTCTTTCGTCTAAGGCTTCTTGTAAAACACGGCGATTAAACTCTAACCAACTCAATTCCCGATTAATATAATATTGATTGTTTTGGGAGTTAATGATTTTTTGCTCACTCATAATATTTTTTATATGGGGAATAACTATAGTTTAAGCCTTGATTATCTTATCTTGACCTTATCCGTTGTTAGGTTATGCTTTGATTAACAAACTTTTTTATCTCTCGCAAAGGTGCAAAGGCACAAAGAGAATAAGGCTTGATGAAAAAGTGGAGTTGTGAAGGTAATTGACAATGGATAATCCAAAGAAAAGGGCTGAACAATGTTCAGCCCCCACATTTTTAAATATAATTGAAGGCAATTACTACCATTTAAGCAAATTGAATTTTTCCATATCGATAGTGTCACGGTTACGATAGATTGCCAAAATAATGGCTAAACCCACCGCCGCTTCAGCTGCCGCAATGGTAATTACAAAGACGGCGAAAATTTGTCCTTTGATTTCTCCCGGGTCTAAATAATTAGAAAAACCCATTAAATTTAAGTTAACGGCGTTTAATAGTAATTCAATGGACATTAATACTCTTACCGCATTTCGGCTGGTAATTAATCCATAAATCCCAATACAAAAAAGCGCGGCGGCTAGGATTAAAAAATATTGTAGTTGTAATTCCATGTTGATTTGATTATGAGTTGCTATGAAAAATTTATTTTTGATCGCTAGAAATTAATTCTCTCGGTTGTTCTGGTAATGTGAAAGAAGTGGTAAATCCTTCATCAGTTTTAGTAACAGTGGGGATAAAATCACGTCTTGCCAGAATAATAGCGCCCACCATCGCAATCAATAATAGTACCGATGCTACCTCAAAAGGTAAAAGATAATCACTGAAAAAATGTTTACCAATTTCCAATACGGTATTTTCAATTACCGCCGGAGATGTAGCGGATAAAGCCCATGGCGTAGATAATACCATGGTGCCGAGTAAAGCAAATAATCCAGCGCACACCAAACCGGTAGAGACTTTACGAATCCAGCGCCCTTTAATCTCGGCAAATTCTTCGGTTTTATTCACCAACATAATGGCAAACAGGATTAAAACATTAATCGCACCGACATAAATCAGAATTTGCGCCGCCGCCACAAAATCAGCATTAAGCAATAAATAAAGTCCAGAAATGCTGATAAAAACTCCCCCTAAAAGGAAAGCTGAATAAACGATATTGTCTAACAAAACGACTCCCAAAGCACTACCAATCATCATCACCGCTAAAATAGCAAAGGTGACAAACTGTACTCCTTGTGATATTTCCACTGTATTTCAACTCCTTAAATATTTAATTTTGATCTTATTTAGCTTTAGATTTGGGTAAATCATGAGGCTCAACGACTCCTTTTGGTAAATATCCTAATTCTCGTAAAGGTGTTACCATAGGGTCTTCAGTTACTTTAGTGGGTAATCTTCCCAATGCTACGTTATCGTAGTTTAAGTCATGACGATCATAGGTTGCCAACTCATATTCTTCTGTCATAGATAAGCAATTTGTGGGGCAATATTCCACACAATTACCGCAGAAAATACACACCCCAAAATCGATACTATAGTGTTTTAATTCTTTCTTTTTAATATCTTTATTAAATGTCCAATCCACCACAGGGAGATTAATAGGACATACTCTTACACATACTTCACAAGAAATACATTTATCAAATTCAAAATGAATGCGCCCTCTGTATCTTTCAGAAGGAATTAGTTTTTCATAGGGATATTGTACCGTAACGGGGCGACGTTTCATGTGATCAAAAGTGACGGCGAATCCTTGCCCAATATATTTGGCTGCCTCGACACTTCCTTTGGCGTATTCGGTTACTTGTTTGAGAAATTTAAACATAATTTTTTCAACAAATGCTATCTGGCTTTATTTTACCGTGAACCTGCTGGATTGATTCATAATAAATACTTTACTTTTTCATAAGGGGAGACAAAAAACAATGTCAACCTAAGATAGGATAAAAGAAATTATGATTAAACCAGTTCTAAAAATGCAGTTACCAGCTTACGAAAAAAGAATATATAGCAATCCTTTTAGTAAAAGTTTTTTGATAACAAAACAAAGACTTTTACAATTAAACGAACTAGAAACCGATGGTTATGACGAAGATGAAGTTAATACTCCTTCTGATTATGCTTTCTCAACAGCAGATACAATTCTCAATGAAATTTATAATGTTTTAGGTGATCAATTTCCTCTTGGGTTTTCGATTTTAGATAGTCAAGGAGGAATCAATCTAATTTGGCGAAATCAACAATTTGACAAAGAAGCAAAAATCAAAATTTCTGCTAGTGCTGACCTTGAAAGTTATGTTTATTATCATCAAGGTGATGATAGTGAGTTGAAAACAATAAATACTAATAACTGTCTTGAATATATTGTTAGTATCTTAAATTGGTTATCTAATAATCAGCCTATTAATTACTTTTAATTTAAAGCTAAGTTAATTAAACTATAGCAATTTCCACCCTTATGATGTATAAAATGATCCCCCTAAATCCCCCTTAAAAAGGGGGACTTGAGAATAATAACTGTACCTCATAATTATTAAAAACGCTATATTTAATCAAGCTCACAAGCCAAATATGAGTATCTAATAAAAGTTTCATACATCCCAAGTAACAAAGTTAGATGTGGGTTCAACTATATCACCTAATATCTTACCTCTATGCTTCATAACTCCAAAGGTTGTCTTTTTTTTCTCTGTAATAGGTTGAATAACTGCTAAGGGTTTTCCTTCTTTGGTGATAGTTAGATTATCACCCGTCATTTGAGCTTGGTTAACTAAGTTTTGGATGGTTTCGGGTAAGTCTGATAACGCTATTTGAATCATTTGAGTTTTTTTCAAGGTTTCCCTCATATTTTACTCCTCTCACTATTGGAATTTTCACAAGTTATATCAGGTTCGCTTAAACAGTTACAATTAAATATCTGCTGAAGACTCAAAATACAAACTTTGTTTTATAAGTGATTATCCGAACTTGATATTATATTTTCTTTTAAGACGTAAGCAAATTCACTAAGCTATCTTTTAATTTACCGTTGCCCTTTTGAAGACACTACTTTTTCAACAATCCCTAACTCGGAATAAAACAACAAAAATGTTGCTAAAGTACCCTACAATGGATCACAATAACATAAAAGCATTATATTATTAGCAAATTTTCATGAGTGACACTATATTATCTATCCGTAATTTAACTGCTAATGTTGACGATACACCAATTCTCAAAGGAGTTAATTTAGAAATCAAAGCCGGAGAAGTTCATGCTATCATGGGGCGCAATGGTTCAGGAAAAAGCACTCTCTCTAAGGTTTTAACGGGGCATCCTGAGTATGAAGTTACTGGAGGTGAGGTAATCTATCGTGGGGAAAATTTACTCGAAAAAGAGCCTGAGAGGAGGGCGCTGGAGGGGATTTTCCTCGCTTTTCAATATCCTTTAGAAATACCCGGAGTTAGTAATTTAGACTTTTTAAGGGTAGCGTATAACGGGCGCTGTAAACATTTAGGCTTAGAAGAATTAGACGCTTTCGATTTTGAAGATTTAATCGAGGAAAAACTTGAGATTGTCAAGATGGATTCGGCTTTTTTAAGTCGTAGTTTAAATGAAGGTTTTTCTGGTGGTGAAAAGAAACGTAATGAGATTTTGCAAATGGCTGTTTTAGAGCCTACTTTGGGGATTCTTGATGAAATTGATTCTGGTTTAGATATTGATGCTTTGCGCATTGTTTCAGAAGGGGTAAATCAATTAAAAAAACCTGATAATGCTTTTCTATTAATTACTCATTATCAACGCTTATTAGACTATATTCAACCTGATTTTATTCATGTCATGTCA
Source organism: Cyanobacterium sp. T60_A2020_053 (assembly GCA_015272165.1). Taxonomy (NCBI): domain Bacteria; kingdom Bacillati; phylum Cyanobacteriota; class Cyanophyceae; order Chroococcales; family Geminocystaceae; genus Cyanobacterium; species Cyanobacterium sp. T60_A2020_053. The sequence continues at coordinate 38,806 of JACYMF010000008.1, read as the reverse complement.
CAAGGTAAAATTGTTCTTAGTGGCGATAAAAGTTTGGCTATTGAGTTGGAAGAAAAAGGGTATAACTTCTTAGATGAAGATGAGTTAGTTCCTGCTTAATATGTACTTTAAAAAGTATATTTTTTTATTAGGTTGTAGGGGTTGAATATCATTCAACCCATATTAAGTTTTAAATGATTAAAAATTTTTTTTAGAAAAAGTATATTAGACCTCTCCAGAAAAACAGGCAAGATGCCTGTTTCACAGTGCAAAAATCCTATTTGTTGGAGAAGTCGATTAAATCTCTCCAGTAATAGGGCTTCTAGCCCGATCTACAAACCCTAAATATTTTGAAAAAAATCAAATTATAATAAATATTATGTCTAATTCTATTGCTATGTTACAAACAAAAAATCTGCAATTAAATGATGATGCTTATTTGGGAGGTTTATTACAAATTATTGAATCTCAAACGCATAATTTAACAGGAGATTTAGGCTTATTTATTAATGATCTTCGTCAAAAATATGCGAATCAATTAGTTAAATGTAAAATTCCTACTAATCAAGATGAAAATTGGCGTTTTACTGATTTATCAGAATTGAGAAAACATGATTTTCACCCAGCGCCCTCCACCCCAATTTCAGCGCCCTCCCCCCAAGTATCAGAGGATATATTACCCAGTTTTACCTTACCTGAAGCGATCAATTCTCGCTTAGTATTTGTTAATGGTTATTACAACGAAAAACTATCAAATATTAGCGGTTTAAGTGATGATATATATGTTGGAAATTTAGCTAATTTAGACGAGAACAAAAAAGGTAAAATTAAAGAATATTTAGGCAAAAATCAGAGGGAAAATGAAATTTTTTCAGCATTAAATACCGTTGGTTTAACCGATGCTTTTGTGGTGTGGGTAAATAAAAACGCCGAAATTAAAACCCCTATTCACCTCTTACATTTAACTATAGCTGAAAAATTACCTATTCTAGTACAGCCGCGCATTTTAATTGTTGCAGAGCCTAATTCTTCTGCCAATATTATTGAATATTATGGCGCCCTTACCGTAGCTTGTTCCGATACCGTGCGCACTCAACCCTATTTTACTAATGTTGTCAGTGAAATTCACCTTTTAGAGAATGCGCGGTTAAACCATACTCGTATTCAAAGGGAGACGGGCGCTGGATTTCACATCGCCACCACCGCCACCGCCTTACATCGTCATAGTTCTTATACCATTAATGAAGTGAGCTTGGGAGGCAAACTATACCGCCATAACCTTGATATTATCCAAAAAGGAGAACAAACAGAAATCAATCTAAATGGTATAACAATGGTGCAAGGGAAACAAATCGCTGACACCCATAGCCATGTCATGCTCAATTATCCTCACGGTAGCGTAAATCAACTACATAAATATATATTAGATGATGCTGGTCGTGGTATTTTTAACGGTAGAGTGGATGTCCCAAAAAATGCCCAAATGACCAGCGCCCACCAACTTAACCGTAATTTGCTATTATCATCCCAAGCGCGCATCAATACCAAACCAGAATTACAGATTACCGCCGATAACGTTAAATGTACCCACGGCGCTACCGTTAGTCAATTAGAAGCCGACCAAATTTTTTACTTGCGCAGTAGAGGCTTAAATGAAAGTGACGCGCGCTATCTATTACTAGATGCCTTTGCCAGAGAAATCTTAGACAAAATTCCCCATCAATCCCTCAAACAAAGATTAACTCAATGCGTCTCCTGTCGCACCTTCGATTAATTGGGAGGTGCTGAAAAAGTGGTGTGGTGAGGGGAATGTAGAATTTAGAATGTAGAATTTTTGATAGGGATGGAAAAATACAGTATTTTTGGAGAAAAAAGATTATTTTTGGCACTTTTTTTGAGTTGTATTGTGCTTAAAACCTTTGTTTTAAAAAGGTTTTGATTTATTCAGCAGACCCCAATTACAAATGTTCTTAGTTCAATTTATTGAACGGGATACTATTGGTTCCGTGTAATTCATTACACGGTGGGTAAATTGCGAAGATAGTCGTAGGGGTTGAATATTATTCAACCCTTACAGGCTTCAGCTAACTCAAAGTATTTTTATAAATCTTGCCATCTTTGACGATGACTTTAAACTTATTATTGTAATCCCCCATAATCGCAAAATCTTCCAAAGGATTACCGTCAACCAAAATCATGTCAGCATAAGCATCCTTTTTAATTACACCCAACTCCCCAGCCTTATAAGGATTACGCTCTCCTGATAATTTAAATAACTGCGCATTATCATGGGTAACAAGTTTCAGAGCCTCAGCAGGAGTAAACCACTGTTGCAACTTGACAATATCCTGATTTTGTTGTTTATTACGCTCAGGCTGAAATAAATAATCAGTACCCCACGCTAACTTAACATTATATTTCTTCGCCCAATTAAAAGCATTGGTCACCCCTTGCACCACCAGCGCCCGTTTCGCTTTTTGTTCCTCAGTAAAACCCGGAGTTTCTCTGTCTTCAAACGCCTGCGCACTCAACCATATACCTTTTTGGGCAAGAATTTTCATAGTATCCTCGTCCAATAACTGACCATGTTCAATACACTTAACACCTGCTTCAATGGCTCTCCTTACCGCCTGAGTTGTATAAGCATGAACCGTTACATAAGTACCCCAATCCGACGCCGCTTCCACAGCCGCTTTCATTTCATCAAGGGTATATTGAGTAACATCAATGGGATCATAAATCGATGAAACTCCCCCCCCAGCCATGATTTTAATTTGCGTAGCGCCCTGACGAAGATTCTCTCTAGCAGCCGTTAACACGTCATCTCGACCATCAGCAATAAACGCAGCGCCCATCTCCTCCCCACGAGAAATCGTGCCACCAAAGCGCCGAGAACGCTCATTGAGAGAACGAAAATCACCATGTCCTGATGTTTGGGAAATCATCGCTCCACTAGGATAAATACGAGGACCGGGAATTTGTCCACCATCGATTTTTTTCTTCAAGGCAAAAGTTGGACCACCTAAATCACGAACAGTGGTAAAACCTCTTAACAGCATTTGTTCTGCCTCAGCTTCCGCTCTGGCTAACAGAGTTTCTTCACTGACATTGGGGGATAATAATTCAGGTAAGGTACTAGCTGTCATGACGATATGGACATGGTTATCAATCAAACCGGGCATCAAAACCCGACCTTTACCATCAATTCTGGTTAAATTGTTAGTTGATGGTGGAGTGATTTTATTGGTGTTAATTTCCGCAATTTTATTGTTAATAATTAACAGGTTAGCAGAGGGTGAAAGTTGTGCTGATTCACCATCAAAAATACGGACATTTTCAAAAAGAATACTATTTGAAGCTGTCTTTTGCGCAATCATGGTTGATGAAGTTTGGGCAATAGTTTTTTGAGCCGTAAAACCTAAGACAATTGCCAATAGAAACCCGATGACAATTTTTGTATATGGCGATTTCATTAATGATTTTTTCCTGATGTTATTGATCTCATTTCCTAATTTTATAGTTTTTTTCTTAACTCTATGACTTTTTTTAAGTTAATCTTAAGATTAGTATTAGTAAATTTTATTATTATTCTTGTAACTTTTTCATTTACAATGAAAATTATTTTTAAAAAATTTGGTGCTGAGGTCAATTTTAATGTTAAGAAGAACCCTAATTATTTTCCCTGCAATTTTCATAAATGCTATCATCTTTCTTCATCCCAGTTCTAACGCTTCAGAAATTAGCGAGGATAGCACCGATTTAATGACTTTTCACGATAATCAATCTGATTTGAGTATTTTTGATTTTAACAATATTGATTTTGATAAATACGAGATAACCGTTTCTAAGTTTGAACACTCTCTCAATGATTATCAAAGTGTTATTTCCCCAGCGCCCTCCACCGAATACGCCTCAGAAATAGCTAGAGAGGAGGTAAAATCCAACAATTCTTGGCACTTTTTGCTACAGCCTTCCATTTATCTTCCTTTTACCATTTATGGGGATGCCACAGCCGGAAGTTTAAGTAATGGTTTTGGCTTTGATGGCAGTCAAATTAGGCAAAGTATTAAAGATGATCTCAATTTTGCCTTTTTTGCCAAAGCTAAGGCTTGGAATCCAGACTATCGTCTTGGTATTTTTGCTGACTTCGATTATTTATCATCAAATAGTAGTACATCCGTCACTCGTACATTACCGCCTTCTTTGGGTTCTATTCCCGTCAATTTAGCTGAAGTGGATAGCAAATTATGGTCTTTATCTTTTGGTGGTGCTTATCGTTTTTATGATGCCACCAAGGTTAATCCGGCCGGAATTAAAACAGAGTTTGACTTAGGACCATCGGTATTTGATGTTTTTGGGGGAGTTAACATCACAGGTGTTGATTTAGGTTTAAAATTCAGTAGTCCATTAGGTAGCGCCCGATTTGACGGCAATGAAACCATTTTATCTCCTATTGTTGGGGCAAGATTTCGGTTCAACGTCAACCCTCAAGTGGCTGTGGTGGGGGGCGCTTCTTATGCTGGTTTTGGTATTAGTGGCTTACAAAAATGGGGTATTAGTTCGGGAGTTGATTGGTTATTTTCTGAAAAAACTTCTCTAGGAGTAGGTTATCGCTTTGATCATACTGGTTATAGTTCTAGCCTGACATCTACCACCGATTTTGATTTGAATGTGAATCAAAATGGTCCTTATATAAACGTATCTTTTCGTTTTTAATAAAGTTATAAAGCAGGAGGCAATAAGCAGGGTTTTTGCATTCTCAAAATGTCAGTTTCTCCAACTATCTAATGAAATTCAGAGGTTTTTAACTACTAATGAATCAAATAATAGAAAATATTACTCCCCTCTCCTGTGGGAGAGGGGTTGGGGGTGAGGGTAAAGCATTTTCCCTTCACAACTCTATTTATTCAGCAAACCCGACTGAATGTATTATCTGATACGAAAATAAACTAGCAAAATCGTGACAATGCAACTGATATGGTTTAAAAAGAAAAATTAATGTTAACAGAAACCTTGTTATATGGCATAAGTATTGGTTCAGTCGGACCAAATACAGGGCAAAATTATATTGTGGATGCTTTTATGGTGGTAGTAGTTGGTGGCGTTGGTAATTTGTTAGGTACAATTATTGCGGCGCTATCCATTGGTATCGTTAGTTATTTATTTGAATCTAACAGTATCGGTGTGTTATTAACGGCGCAAAATCCTCCAGAATTTGTATTGAGTGTGATTAATTTTTTCGCCACTACTACCATGGCAAAAGTATTAGTTTTTATCATTATTATTAGTTTTTTACAGATTAAACCTGCTGGTATTTTCCCACCGAAAGGGCGCACGGCGGAATTGTAATGAATAATGAATAATTGGGGGTTGCTGAAAAAGTGGAGTGGTGAGGGGAGGTGTCAGGTTTCGGGTGTCAGGTTTCAGGTGAAATGCTTATAAATTAAAGAGTTAAGCCAAATAGTTACTTTTCATAAATTGCTCATTTGTATCAATTATTTTTGATTCGGATGGAAAAAATAGAGTATTTTTAGAGAAAAAAGTCAATTTATGACACTTTTTGTTATGTAGAATAGACTTTAAACTTTTATTAGACAAGGGTTTTGATTTATTCAGCAGACCCTAATTATCTTCTCTTTCTTCCTCTGCTTCCCTTTCTCCCTCTGCTTCCCCTTCTCCCTTTCTTATCTATCTTCCAGATAACAAACAGGCGGGGAATCGTTACTGGCACGACTATAAGCCGATCTACCTCCGCATAATTTACCGGCTTTATCTAAATCATAGGGGCATTGACAGCTACCTTCGATGGGTTGACGAATGGCTTTGCCTTCCCCTTCTGGCATCATGGGCGGTTTAATCAAAAACCAGATTAGTAAAACTAGGATGACGGGCGCACTCCACCACCACCATTTAAATTTGGCAAGTAACCGCAAGTTGGCAACAGAAAACGAAGGCTGAGAAGTTAAATCAGCCCATAAAGGTGGTTTTACCGCTAAATTTTGACAGATAACGGGCAAAAAACTAGAGCCGGGCGCTTGTTGTTCTAAATGGTACAAATCTTGTATCTTAGCTTTAGCTTCCTTCACTCCTTGATATAAACTATCTCCTTGCGCATAGGCTTGGAGGAAAAACTTTAAAAATTCTTGCGCCACTTGATCTGGTATCGCTTCGCGCATGACAATAGTCTGGGGTAAGTTTAAATCTGCTAAATTAAATCCCAAACCCAAACCGTCACAAGAATTGAAAATTGCCAGTTGTAAACCATTATGAATTGCCTTGTTTAGAGTATTCTTTAACCGTTGAATGTCGATACTTTCATAGGGATTAATTTGTAAACATCCCGAATTACCATCTTGATTAGTGTTACTGTGACCAGCAAAAAAGAGAATATGCCAAGATTGTTCCCATAATGGAGTTAATTCTGATAAATTAGGTTGATCTAAAAATACCACCTCAGCATTGGGTAAACTTTCTAAAACACGCCGATCTCTTTCTACATCTATATTACGACGATCTCCTAAGATTGCCAAAATTCTGACTCGTTTCCCCTTTTTAATTTCTTCTGATACTATCGGTTTTTGAGAATTGATTTTACTTAAAGCAATTTCAATTTGCGGATAACGTTGCCACATACTCCACAAGTGCCAAGGAATTTGCCACAAGCGCCCCTCATTGGTTTGAATAACCACTCGAATTGTATCTTCTCGATTGAGATGAGAAAAAACATCTAACCACAGGGATTGCAGTTGAGGACATTGTAACCAGTTATTAAGTTGTAACTCCAAATCGGCGATATTTTCTTGACATTGACTAACGGCGACATTGGTAACTTGAAAATCATTTGCACCTAAGCGCAAAGATGAAGCTAGATGACGATAACTAGATTGCCATTGTAAATAACTGTCATAAAGGCGAGGGGTTGGCGGTAACTTTCCCTCCGTTTCTATCAATAGTTGCTGATTTTCTTCTTGGTTAAGACGAATAGTTAAAGGGAAGCCCGTTTCTAGGCTACCCTCGCCAATTTTCAGCACTATCAATTTACTTGTCATCTATGTCACCACATTAGGTCATTGATAATTTTACTTCACTTCAGTTTGATCTAACACAAAAAAAGTTTCTCATGACGACTTTGGATATTTATTTATTCTTCACAAAAATTTTAAATCCCTTATAGAAAATATTTTTTTAGATAATTCTAACTAACAAGGGGTTTCAACCCCTTGTTAAAAATGATTTTTTAAATAATAAAACTTTCCGTTAATTGATTATCTCCTTGAGTAATTGTCAACCAAAAATATTCCCCTTTTTGTCCCCAAAATTTATACTGTAATATTAAGTCTTGGTGACGGGCGCTTAATTCTTGAAAAATCTCTCCTTCTTGATTAAGAATAACCAATTTTAAATTAGTGGGTAATATTTGATTAGGCTCCCCATATAACTTAATAAAGATACTATTTTCTGAAGCTGATTTTCCTAAAATACCAATAACTAAAGTAAACTTGTTGCCACTTAAATTAATTCCTAAATCAAACTTTTTGCCAAACCATAAACCAGCGCCCCTATGATAAGGCTCTAATTGCCAAATACTTTCGGCAATAGTCCAACGAGTATCCTCATCATGACATTGATCCATAAAATGATTTAATAAAGCTAAGACCTGATTTTTCTTAGAACTTTGTACAGAAATAGATCGTAATCTTTCAGCAACTATTTTCATTTGTCTTTCTTCTTTTAACTGATAAAATTGCTCAATATTGACATCTCCTTGACGCATACTCAAACCATTCATTGCTAAAGAAGGAGGATTGAAAATAATACTAAAATTATCAGCAAAATTAACTAAATTGTACCACCCTTTCATCGTTGCCTGTTCAAAATTATTATTTAACCAATCTCCCAACTTTAATGGTTGATGAGTTTTAAAAAGTAATTGACGATTTTTACTTTGAGCAATAAAAGCGCCCCACTCCTCAAAAGGTAGTTGATACCGTAATAAATAATTAGGTAATAATTTTAACTGAGTAATAATTTTTTGCTCTTTTTCTGGTAATAAAGGGAATAAAGTAGGACAAGATAAAGATTGAGAACCATTATATTCTTCTAATATAAATAATAAATTAAGTTCTGCTTCAATTTTATTTTTATTGAGAAAATAACCTCGTAAATAAGTATTAAAACTACCATAATTTTTAATATCTTGGTGACTAATAAAACCAGCAATTTTTAACCATTGATCATCTAAATTAACCTCTACTGGAAGATAATAATTACCTGCAAATTGAGGAATATCAACCCATTCTTGAGGAATATTAAACCATTCTAAATTTTGATAATCTTGAGGAATAAGTATTAAACGCAAATTATTAATTTGAATTGCAACACCTGTAAATAAACTCCATATTGGTAAATACTTTTCAACAGATTGATCTAATGTTGCTTCTTCTGCTTCTTCATAAGTAGTATTTAACCATTGCAAAAAACACTTACTAATAAGTAGATTAATAATACTTTGTTCATGATTATTTTCTACTAACATTTTGGCTTCTTCCCAGTCTTCATCACTAAATTCTAGCCATAAATGCTCATCATTAAAAGATGTAAAAAAATCTAATTTCATAATTTTATTATCCGTGGCGAAAGTCGTAATCATAATTAATTGTTAAAAGTTTCAGTAAATAAATTTTAATCAAGAAAATTAGAATGATAAATTAACCATTCTTCAATAAGAGGATAAAAATACTCGTCAACATCTGTTAATTTTGTCCAGTCAAGACTAAAATCATGGGCTAGACTATTTTGTAGTTGTAAACTAATAATGTTGAATAGTTGTGTAGGTTGTTTTTCTTGAGTTTGTTGACTAATCAACTTTAAAGAGGCTTGTTTAATAATTTTTCTATTATCAATACTAAGTTGATTAAATATTTGATCAAGTTTACTTCTAAAATAATTATCAGCATATTCTCTAATCCAATCATTAAGGGGATATTTGAGCTTACTCAAATCAGCTAAATTAATCTCTTTACTTTCTTGCTGTTGTAAAATAATTTCTTCAATTAAATGCTCTAAAAGTATTTTTCTAGCTTGATTAACTTCCCTGGCAATGTGAAACTGTTGACTGATATTTTTTCCATAATGTGTGCTCATTATTTTAGCTATATCTTTTTGGTTAATATGTAAACCTTGCCATAATATAAAAATAATTTTATGACTTTTTTCTAATCCTCTAAATTTATTAGCTAAAATATTATTGACCTGGTGATATTCTGTGGTACTTTCTTGGGTATCTTCATTATTATCACTAGCAAAACTATCTAAATAATTTGGGTCTTTGATGATATTAGGATTAGCAAAATTACGAGCGCACTCCACACAAAAATTAAGCAGTTTTTGACATTGTTGTACAGTAATTGATGTATATAAACTGGGATTATTTTGAGCAAAATTATTATAGGCAACTGTGATGGCTTCAAGTTGCATTTTGCTGGGAGGGGGAAGTATTTTACTTTTAGAAGAAACAGAAGATTTATAAACTATATTAAAACATTCTGTAATGAGTAAATGCTGGGCTAAATAATTTCCTCTTAAACCGCCCATAATTTCTAGGGCTTTAGTTTGATTAGTAGGGTTCATTTTTCTTAGTAAACCCCAATCTGAGGCACGACTCCACCCCATATATTGATAGGCTTGATCAATCAACTGCCCTTCAATTTTACTTTTGGCATAAGTAGTTATTTTTGAGTTGAATTTATGGTCATATCTTTGTAATAAATTCAAAGGTTGAGCAACAAATAAGTTTGCCCATTGAAAGTAATCTTGCCACTCAAATAAATCCCATTTTTTGTATAAACGGCGATAAACTGTCTGAGTTGCAAAAAAACTTGATTCCTGCAAATAGGCGGTAAGATGCTGTTGAGAGAAACTATCTTTTTTCTGTCGCAAATTTTGTAATAATTGCTTTGCGATTATCTCTGAATCACCAAAGTGATGAGATTTTTGTAAACATCGTTGTATATTTTGCTCTAATTCTCTGGCAATATACCAATAGGTTTGTACTGATAAAGCTGATTCAAGAAGCAAAAAAGAGGAAAACTGCATCTTAATATCAGTGCGTTTCTGCATTCTCATAGAATATGTGAGTTTTGAGTTAACTGAATTTTGATTTCTATTTACTTATCAGGAATAAAGTAGCGATTTATGCAAATTTTCCCCTGAAAATGAAAAAAAGCCAAAAAACCAACTTTTTTACTCTCTTATTTTTCAAGAATCAAGCTAGAAGTCCGAAATATGTTTATCCGAATCAAAAATAATTGATACAAATTAACAATTGATGCACTGAAAATATATAACCCAATACCATTGATTTTAAAGCATTTTGACTTTAGCCTCTTGCCTACCTCAACAATTCCAGTTTTTAGCAAAGCCTTATCACTCATTCATATTTTTATAAGTAGCCACTGCTGAAGGTGAAATACGATTGAGGTAACGGAAAATCCAATATTTCAAAATAGTATCGAGAATAACGGGAAAAGTGGCGATGAATAGGAAATTAAAATCACGATTTTCAGGTAAACCGAAATGACGTGCCACTCCTTCAAGGATAACTTCCCAACCGTGGGGGGAGTGGAAACCAACAAACATATCCGTAAAAAGAATGATCAAAAAAGCCTTCGCTGAGTCACTTAAACCGTAAATTAACTCATCAATAAAAGATTTTAAAATTTGTACTTCTCTTTTGCTATAAACTAAAATAAGGGCAAAAGAAATAAAAGCGAATATGTCTGAAAAAATGTTTTTGATGGCGTTGGCGCTTTGACGGCGATAACTTTGCGCTAATTCTTGGGCTTTTTCTTGAATTTTTAATTCTTTGTCTTCTTCAGAGAGTTTGCTGGTTAAACCAAGCAGACTTTTTAAGGCTAAATTCTCCTCAAAAATTCTCAATTCTTCTAAGGCTTCTTCTTGTAAATCTTGGTTGATAAAAAGCACTTGTTCATGACGAGAAAAATAAGGATCAACAAATATTTTTCCTAGGGTAATTTTACTAACATTATGAACTAAAATAGGGATAATTATTAGTAATAATAAAAATTTTACTGAAACGGCTGTTTTATATTTAGACTTACGAAAACTGCTTAAAATTTCTTCCTCTGTTTCTTTTGATTCTGGATTAATTTCTCGTTTAATTTTATTTAAAGTACGCAAAAGAGAACGAGGTAAAACACTGGTTTTATCTGAAACTGTTTCCATTCTTTCTGCTTCTTCTAAGGATATTTTTGCTCCTGATTTTTGATCAGCAAAGGAAAGGTTACTAACTTTTTTTAGTTGTATCTCTGAAGGTTGGCTATATTTATTACTGATGTTATCAATAAAGTTTAATTTTTCTAAAACTATTGATTGTTCGTATTCTGCCGCATCACTTCTATTTTGGTTAAAAAAGTTTTGAAAGTAACGACTGGTTTTAAATTGAGTTAGTTTGACATCAATATTTTTTAAATTACTAGCTAATTCTGATTGAAAATAGTCAAAAACTCTCTCGCTATAATTGCCATTGTCAAAGATAATTTTTTTACCTTCAAAATGTTCATTTTCAATATTTTTGATTTTTAAAGCACTTTGATAAGCTGAATCCAGCGCCCCTTCCGCACTTCGATTTAATGACCTTTTCGCATAGCGTAATATTTGATTAAACATTAATATTAAACAGGAAGATAATTTTATTGAGATTTTCGGGAATTGTTGCCGACAATATTCATTAAATCAAGTATTCCATTAACAGGAATAATGGAACGATTTAATTTGTCTGCTAACTCTTCTACTGTAACATCATCTAAAAATTTTGGCTCGTCATGTTTTAACATTACTGAAGGTAAGAGTATTTCCTCCGCTAATACATAGTTTGGTAATTTTGTCAATAAATCTTGTCCAGTTAATAATCCCGTTACGGTGATTTCTTGCCCCCAATAATCACTATTTAAGGCTACTAAATTAACGGTTAAATTTTCGACTTTATTTAAACAATCCACTAGGGGCATAAAGGCTTTTTCTACGGCATTGCCAACTATCCATGTATAGTTTTTCGGCACAGAGATTTTTGCTGGTAAATGGTGAAGGGCGCCCTCCTCAAACTCTTTGATAAACTGGCGAATAGAACCAACGCCATTGCCAATTTGCGGATAATCTTCATAATGGGATTCTGGCGGCAAATCTTCTCCTGCTATCAAAAACCACTCATCCGCTAACCATGCAAAAGTAGAGCCTGATTGTTCTCTAAATTCTAGTTGTAACTGTTGTACTTGGGCAATAACTTCCTGCGCTTTTTCTCTGGTGACAGGGATTAATTCATCTCCTGACGGGCGAAATTTAGTTAATCCTACGGGTACTACTGCCGTACTAATTACTGCTGGAATTTCTCCTTGATGAAAACTAAATAAATCTCTTAGGGTAGTGGTTAAATGTTCTTCATCATTAATATTAGGACATACTACCACTTGAGCATGAATTTGTAATCTTTTTTCTTGAAACCATGCTAATTGTTTTTTTATTTCCCCAGCGCGCTTATTCTTGAGCAATCTTTCTCGAATTTCTGCTTCAGTGGCATGGATAGAAACATATAAAGGTGAAAGGCGCATTTGTTCAATTCTCGTCCATTCTTTAGGTGTTAAATTAGTTAAGGTTAAATAACTACCATAGAGAAAACTAAGACGATAATCATCATCTTTGAGGTAAAGTGTATCTCTTTTGCCTTCTGGTTGTTGATCAATAAAACAAAATGGACAATTATTATTACACTGAATTAAATTATCAAAAAGGGCATTTTCAAATTCTAAACCAAGACCTTCGTCATAATCTTTTTCTATGTCAATTACATGATTTTTATTATACTTATCTATTACTTCTATTTCTAAATATTCATCACTACATAAAAATTGATAATCAATGAGATCACGGGGAGCCGTACCATTAATTTTGACGATGCTATCACCTACTTCAAAACCAATTTCTTCGGCAATGGAATCAGGAATAATTTTACTAATACGAGCAGGTTTGATCATACAGAGCAAGTTAAATGCGTCCTAGGCTATTTTAACCCGATTTTTACAAAAAATTACTTTGGAAATATATTTTACCTATTTTTCAGTAGTTTCTCAGACTTTAACTTAAATCAAGGAGAAATTGCTAATTTGTTAAGTAGTCCCAATATTCAAAATATTTTAGGCAGAATTACTGGCAATAATCCATCTTTTATCAACGGTTTAATTCAAGTGAATGGGGGTAACTCTAATTTATTTTTAATCAATCCATCCGGAATTATTTTTGGACAAAATGCTATTATTAATGTCCCTGCTAATTTTAGTGCTACCACTGCTACAGGAATAGGATTTGATAACGGCATTTTTAATGCTATTGGTGATAATAACTTTAGTAATTTAACGGGTAATCCTAACAGTTTTATTTTTAATACCAACAATCCGGGTAGTATTCTTAATACGTCCCATAACACTGGAGTTGCTGGAGATTTTAATTTGATTGGTGGTAACGTCATTAACAGTCAAACCATTACTACTTCTGGAAGTAAACTAAACATAGTTGCCCTTAATCGTCTTGGCAGGATAAAAATAACCCCTGAAGGTAGTTTGTTAAGCATAGAGTTAAATATACCTACTGATGAGAGAGGAAATTCTTTGGGGTTCACCCCTCAAGATTTACCTGCTTTATTAACAGGAAGTGATCAAAGTTTAACCGGTATTGAGGTAACAGTAAATAGCGATGGTATTAATGTTATTAGTGTGGAAGGGGTAGGGGAAACCAGAGGCAGTTTAGATGGTAATATCATCACAGGAGATTTAATCAGTAATGGTGGCAATATTAACTTATTGTCTCAGGGGGGCGGTATTGTCACGGGTGACATCAATTCCTCCAGCGCCCTCCCCTCTGGTTTTATCAATATCAATTCTTCTGAATATGTGATTACCAAAAATATTAATGCTAGTAGTATTGATGAAGCTGGAAATGTTACGATAATTGCTAGAGATGAGAACAATTTTCGGCGTTATGAGAATGGAGAAATTAAAGATCAAAATGATGCGGATGATTTAATTGTAGGCATTCAATTAGATAGTATTGATGATCGTAGTAGCGAAGGGGTAGGGGGGCAAGTTAACCTCTTTTCTCAGTCTATTATTCGGGCGTTTGGTAGTTTACCAAATAATGATTTACTAAATTTATCGGCTAATCCTAATTTCACAATCTCCACGAGAGGGGCGCTGAGTGGAGACAGTTTGACGATTACTTACAAAATTAATGATATTTTAAAAGATGATGATTTTCTTAATCAGGAAGCATTCCGTATTCCTTTTCAGGTAGGAGAATCAACCACGACTCTTACAATTTTTGAAGATACGGACGATAACACCACTATCACATTGGGTAATGGTACGGAAAATGGCATCGAAACAGGGGATACTATCCTAACAGAAGGTAATTTTTTATTTGATGAAACTATTGATAATATCGAAATTTTATCAGACCCGGCAACTCCTGATGTAGAAGAAAGAAAGACCGATCCGTACAACTGTACCAGTAAGCCGTGGCGAAGTGGTAGAGGCAACGACGAATCTGTGGGCAAATATTAGCAATCCTTCGCAACTAAGTTTAGTGCAAAAACGCACCCAAAAATCACCTACGGGGGATACTATTATTACCCCTGACATGGAAATTTCTTTGCAGGATTTGCCTAGTCGATCTCAGCAACCAGAAGATTTTTCCCATCCTTTTTATTGGGCGCCCTTCACCATGATTGGTAATCCTTGGTAATGAATTATGAATTATGAATTATGAATTATGAATTAATTAGTCTTTGCTAAATAAAGGTTTTAAGCATAATTAAAACCCAGAAAAAGTTAAGGTAGGTAACAAGCAATAGAGAATTATTATGTAATAATTTGTCAACTTTTGCCTGTTGCCTCTTGCCTCTTGCCTTTTCTGATAAAATCATTAGGTAAAATGAATTAGCTATTATTTATAATAAAAATGTTTAACTGGTTTCGCCGTAATAAAGATAATCAAGAAAAACAAGATACTGAAGCAAAAATTAATCCTGAAACTGTCACTCCTGAAAAGGAAGAACAAGAACCATCAGACCAAAATCAACAATATTTAGAATGGGCAAAGACTGCTTTTAATAATATTCAAAAACAAAAATCTGAACCAGCGCCCTCCACCATTGAAAGGGAAGAAAGGGAAGAAGGGGAGGAAAGGGAAGAAAGGGAAGAAGGGGAGGAAAGGGAAGAAGGGGAGGAAAGGGAAGAAGGGGAAGAAGATAATATTCCGGCGTGGATGCAAAAATCAGATCGTTTGGAAACCCTCAAAGAAACTGCTCTTGAGCCTGAATTAGACGAGGACTTT
Source organism: Cyanobacterium sp. T60_A2020_053 (assembly GCA_015272165.1). Taxonomy (NCBI): domain Bacteria; kingdom Bacillati; phylum Cyanobacteriota; class Cyanophyceae; order Chroococcales; family Geminocystaceae; genus Cyanobacterium; species Cyanobacterium sp. T60_A2020_053. The sequence continues at coordinate 23,425 of JACYMF010000008.1, read as the reverse complement.
TTATGGTCAGCACAAGTATTGGCGGCTCAGGGGAGGGGCGCTGATGACGTGTCAGCAGAAGAATTTGAGTGGTTAAGTAAGTTAAGGCAGGGATTGGGTAAAACTCGCCGTAATTTAATCAATCAGCTAAAATCCGTAGTAGGGCAAGGTCCTCTTAATCAATCCGCAGTGATGGAGATTGAGGGCTTATTATTAAGCGCCGATGTGGGTTTAGAAGCCACTGACTACATTATTAAGACTTTACAAGAAAAACTCAAACAAGAAGCCCTCCCCCCCGAAGAAGCCATCGCCTATTTAAAAGAAATTTTGCGCAGTATTCTTGATAAACCACTGGAAAGCGTTACCATCAAAGAATTTGAACCCCAAAGCGATATACTCAACATTTGGTTATTAACTGGGGTGAATGGCGCTGGGAAAACTACCACCATCGGTAAACTAGCGCACCTCGCCCAATCCTCTGGTTATAAATGCGTTATTGCTGCTGCTGATACTTTCCGCGCTGCTGCGGTAGAACAGGTTAAAGTATGGGGAGAAAGAACTAATACCCCTGTTATTTCTAATCAAGGGCAAAATACCGATCCCGCCGCCGTTGTTTTTGATGGTATTACCGCCGCCCAAGCTCGAAATGCTGACTTATTATTAGTAGATACCGCCGGAAGATTGCAAAATAAAAAAAATTTAATGGCAGAATTAGCTAAAATTCGCCGTATTATCGACAAAAAAGCAGGAAATGCCCATATCGAATCTCTTTTAGTCCTTGATGCTACTTTAGGGCAAAACGGACTCCGTCAGGCTCAAGTTTTCTCGGAATCTGCACAATTAACTGGGGTAGTCTTGACGAAGTTAGATGGCACTGCTAAAGGGGGAGTCGCGCTGGCAGTGGCACAACAACTAAATTTGCCCATCCGCTTCATTGGCGCTGGGGAAGGTATGACCGATTTACGTCCTTTTTCTAGTTTTGAGTTTGTAGAGGCTTTATTGTCTAATTAAGACTTGCTGAATACATCAAAACCCTTGCTAAACAAAGGTTTTAAGCAGAAGAAAAGCCATAAAAAGTGTCAAAAATATTCTTTTTTCTCCAACAAATCTGTATTTCTGGTATGGGAATCAAAAATAATTGATACAAAATATTGTTAAGACTATCTTTAGTATTAATTAGTCAAAATATAAAATTGTCAAAAATAAACTAAAGTAAAACGCTATGTCAAAATATAGTAGAAGAAAATTTCTTCTTTACGGGTCGGCAACCCTTGGTACGAGTATTCTATTAAAAGCCTGTGCTGATAATACCACCACAGAGAATACCGAACCCACAGAAACAGAAGAAGGAGGGGGAGGGGCGCCACAGGGGAAACCATAAAAGAAAGTAGTCACCGTTTTTGGTTGCTGGACTTCAGCCAGTCGTCAAGCGGTTTTACCCGTTTTTGAGTCAAAAAATCATATGTTATGGTATCCCGTTCAATATGAAGGACAGGAATGCTCTAAAAATATCTTCTATACGGGTGCCGCACCTAACCAACAAATTGAAGATGAAGTGGGACATTTGACGGGCGCCCCTCACCTTGTCATAGAAGTTATTTCGCCGGGTACAATACAGGAAAAAAGAGACCGAGAGATTAAACTGAAGTTATTTCCTAATGATGTGTTAACTTCTCCTTTGTTACCTGATTTTCAGGGGGATGTTTCAGCTTTCTTTCCTGCTTAAAATTAGTTTTATTTGCCAATCATAATGAGTTCTAATAATCATGATTTTTCTGTTTCCATTAACAAAGAAAAATTACAATTTTTAAATAAATATTGTCAAGAAAATAATCTCACTACTTCAGCATTTATTAATCAATTAATTGATGATTTTTTTGCCTCAGATATTCCTGTGGGGGGGAGGGCGCTGGTTCAGAAATATCTTGAAGAAATAACAGCGCCCCTCACCCAACGTCTCGAAATTATCGAAAATCAATTAAAAATTAAAGGTAATTTGCCTGATAAATTAGCAAAAGAAAGTTCAAAAAAAGCACAAATAAAAGAAGAAAACCGAAAATATTTACCGCGCCATGAAGTGTGGCAATTATTAAAAAAAACGAGCTTTGTTGAGTACTCAGGATATGATAATTTTCTCAAAGCAACTGTTGATGAATTTGAGAATTATGGCATTTTTTTTGATCAAGAGAAAAAGTGCTATTTTATCGAAAAATAAAAAAAAGCCCCCAGCCGATAAAGCAGGGTGTTTTCATTCTCAAAAATGTTAGTTTATCAAACTAGCTAATAGTTTGAAATTCAGAGGTTTTTAACTACTAATAAATCAATTAATAGTAAAAAATCTCCCTTTCTCCCTTGCTTCCTCTGCTTCCCCTGCTAAACAAATCAATTTTGATGCTGACTTTGAAAACGCCCTGCCGATAAAGCGGGGGCTAAATATTCAGAAAAAACCTTATTTTTTAATACCTTTTGCCATTTTACGGAACATATCCATATTGGTATCAGTAGAGCGATTTTTCTGAGGATTACTAGGCTGAAAAGAAGGCTCAGAGTTGAAACTAGAGCTTTCCACAGAGTTATCTGTTTTCACAGAGTCATAACTTTTTTGTGCCTGAAAACCAGTTTTCTTGACCATTTTTTCTGAAGACACATCCTGAATTAACTCTGCACCGTCACTATTATAAGTTTTAGGAAAAGTGCGCCTAACGGTTTTCACTTTGCGCATATAGTCAATATCACCATAGGTTTTAGCATCATCAGGTTCAAGAAAATAAGCCCCTTTTTTGCTATTGGGATTAGGATTTCTTCTTAGCCAACTAAACAAACCAGCCATGTTTTTACTTCTCCTTAAACTTCTATTAAATTTTGTTACGTTATTATAAGAAATTATACCACGAGAATAACTCAGAAACAAAACAATCCTTAGCTTCTCAGCTTTTTAGGAAAGAATAAAAGTCCAAAGGCAAATTTCAAGATAGCTTGGAATACCATTAAATTTGCTCACGTCTGAAAAGACAGGGTCTTAACACCTTAAAACCGTTATTCTTCATTAAAAGTCTAAAATTTACTACGGAACAATCATCGAGCCAATACCATCATCGGTAAAAATTTCTAATAACAGCGCATGGGGGATTCTACCATCGATAATATGTGCTGCTTTCACCCCTTGAGCAAGGGAGCGTACACAACAACTAACTTTTGGAATCATTCCACCACCGACAACCCCTTGATCCATCAAATCTCTGGCATCTTGAATGGATAATTTATATAGTAAAGTGGAAGGGTCTTTATAGTCGTGCAAAATACCCGGAGTATCGGTTAACAAAATCAATTTCTCAGCGCCCAACGCCGCCGCAATCTCCCCGGCAATAGTATCGGCATTGATGTTGTGAGCTTGACCTTCATTATCAGCCGCCACACTGGAAATAACGGGAACGTAACCACTTTTTACTAAAGAATGAACTAAACTACTATCAACGCTGGTAACTTCCCCCACAAAACCAACTTTCTCTCTATTGACGGAGCGCGCCTTGACTAAATTGCCGTCTTTGCCACAAATTCCTACCGCACGACCTCCAGCATTGTTAATGAGGGCAACCAATTCTTTATTTACTCTGCCCACCAATACCATTTCTACCACATCCATGGTTTCTGCGTCCGTTACTCTTAATCCATCCTTAAATTGAGGTTCTATACCCAATTTGGTTAACCAAATGTTAATTTCTGGTCCTCCACCGTGTACCACAACTGGGTTAACTCCCACGGATGCTAAAAAAACGATGTCTCGAATTACACCTTCTTTTAAGGTGCCATCTTTCATGGCAGCACCGCCATATTTGACCACGATGGTGCGCCCGGCAAATTTTTGGATGTAAGGTAATGCTTCACTTAATACCCTTACTCTGGTTGCTTCTGACTCTTTGTAATATTCACTTTCTGTGACGGGATTATTCATAGTTATATTTTTAGCCTAAGTTATTGATGCTTTTTGATTACCCTACAAAATAAAGTGTCTCTTAAATTGTTCATTGATGACAATTAACTAAAAATAATTATATGAGGGTTGCTGAAAAAGTGGTGTCATTGAGGTAGGGAAAAGGGAAGAGTAGAGAGGGAAAAGTCTCAAATACTTATCAATCAAAGACTTTAGCAACTTGGTTAGTTCTCATAAATTGCTATTTTGCAACAATCGTTTTTGATTAGGGTAAAGAAAATAGAGCATTTTGTAGGAAAAAAGGCTGTTTTTGGCACTTTTTTAAGATTTTATTGTACTTAAAACCTTTGTTTTAAAAGGGTTTTGATTTATTCAGCAGACACTAATTAGTATGGCTTTGAGTATTTTAAAAATGCAATTATTACAAGTCAAGAGTTTAAATTTAACCTAATACCTGCTACCTGATACCTGACACCTTTATTTTAAAAAGGTTTTGATTTATTCATCATTCATAATTCATACTCAAGACCAAACATAAAGCGACGCTCTAAATTGGGTTTATTAGATTCAGTGATACTGATATATTTAAAATTAATAGACCCAAAGATTGACCATTTTTCAAAGGTGGGAATGTTAATTTTACTGATAGTATCGATATAATAGTTTGCGGTATTGGTAGCAGGAATTTCTAATGTTAATTGTTGGTTAAATTTCCAATCAGTAAACATTAAATTTTCGTAGTTTAAGGAATATTGGAACACGGGGAAGGGCGCTTGTTTATTTCTTAGGGTTGAGTTTTGAAATAAATCACCAATGCCTAATTGCATATCTAATTTTTGATGTTTTTGTGAGCCTGTCCAAACATTAAAACCGACTCCTGTAAAAAAACTTACTCGGTCTTCCACACTGCTAAAATCATCTTGTAAGTAACCGAAATTGGCAAAACTATAAAATTTTTCCCGCCAATAATGTTGATATTCGGACACAATATCGATAACAAATCTATTTTGGCGATCTATCCTTCTACTACTATCATAATTATTCCATAATTTAAGATTAAGATTTAATTTATTTCGTGGCCATTGTTTACTAAATGTACTATTAAAATTAAAGTTAATCAAATTTCTATCGGCTATAAAGCTATTATTTGCAAGTCTTATTTTTCCTTTTAATGGTTGTTCTTGAAATGGAAATTTAGGAGGCGGTGATGGCTTTGGTTGATTTGCCTTTACTATACTTATTTCTACTTCCTCCCTAATTATTTGTGCTTGTTGTGTTTCGCCTAATTGTTCATATTTGTTAGCAATATCCATCAAAAATGCTGTTTTTAGGGAATAATCTTCTAGTTTATCTATGGCTGATTTTAATATGGGTAAGTGGTGGAGGGCGCTGGTTTTTTCTTCATATTCAATATATAAATTAATGATGCTTAATTTGTGTAAAATTTGTTCTGGTTTTTGTTTAATTTGCTCACTAATTTCCCATGATTCTTTTAGTAATTCTTTAACGATGGCTAACTCATTTTGTTGATAATATTGTTTAGTTAAGTTTGCCAACATTTGTGCTTTAATTAGGGGATTATCCAGCGCCCGTATCACCACCAATGATTGATTGAGTAAAAATAGTTTATCGTTGGTTTGTGCCTGAAGAGGAAGGGCAAAAAAATGCCAAAATAAAAGATTAACTATCAAGCACATTTGACAAGGGAACTTAATCATTACGAAAAAAGATAACATGATGTAAAAAAATATAGCAATACTATTTCAGTTGTGCCAATCAAGTTAGTAAAAAGGAAACAGATAACGAATAATTAATCATCTACACTTTTAACTTTGCCCTTTGAAAACCTTTGCCTCTTGCCCTTTGCCCTTTTAAACTGATAGAATAAACCATCAATAAGATTGAAGATTAGTAGAATTTATGTCTCACCCTCTCTACGTTGCTTTTGTTTGGCATCAACATCAACCCCTTTATAAATCTCGTCTCTCTAAAAATAATGTTGGGGGTGATTATCGCTTACCTTGGGTGAGATTACACGGTACAAAAGACTATTTAGATTTAGTTTTATTATTAGAAAAATATCCCAAGTTACATCAAACTGTCAATCTGGTGCCTTCTTTGATGATGCAGTTAGAAGAATACGCCACAGGAAAAGCCCTCGATCCTTATTTAGCTTTAACTTTAACTCCTGTTAGTCAATTAAATATTGAGCAAAAAAAATTCATTATCAATCACTTTTTTGATGCTAACCACCATCATCAAATACAACCCCACCCAAGATATGAAGAGTTATATCAACAAAGACAAGGTAACGGTATAGATTGGTGTTTGTATAATTGGCAGGAGCAAGATTTTAGCGATTTATTAGCATGGCATAATTTAGCATGGTTTGATCCTTTATTTTGGTCTGATAAAGACATTGCCGACTGGTTGACGAGAGGGCGAAATTTTAGTTTAAGTGATCGTCAAAGAATTTTTAGTAAACAAAAAGAAATTATTGCACGTATTATCCCTCAGCATAAAAAAATGCAGGATAATGGGCAATTAGAAATTACCACGACACCTTATAGCCATCCTATTTTACCTCTGTTGGCGGATAGCACCAGCGCCCTTGTCGCTAGACCTGAAATGTCATTACCCAACAGCCGTTTTCAATGGAAAGAAGATATAGTTATTCATCTTAATAAAGCATGGGAGATGTATGGCGAGAAATTTGGGAGGGCGCCCTCCGGCTTGTGGCCTAGTGAGCAATCTGTTAGCCCAGCCATGCTTGATCCCGTGGCTAAACAAGGTTTTAAGTGGTTATGTTCTGATGAAGCGGTGTTGGGCTGGAGTTTAAATCATTTTTTCAACCGAGATGAAACGGGTAATATTCTTGAACCTGAAGTATTATATCAACCCTATGGCATAAAAACGGATTATGGTGATTTGAGTATGGTATTTCGAGATCATCGCCTCTCGGATTTAATCGGTTTTACTTATGGTGCTATGGATACAGATCAAGCGGTATGTCACTTGATCGGACAATTACAGGGCATCGCGCGCCGTCTCAAGGAAAGACAAGGAGACAAGGGCGCTGGATTAAGTCAACCTTGGTTAGTTACCATTGCTTTAGATGGGGAAAATTGCTGGGAATTTTACGATCAAGATGGCAAACCTTTCCTTGAAAGTCTTTACAGTCGTTTGAGTGATAATAAACAGATTAAATTGGTGACGGTGGGAGAATTTATCCAACAATTTCCCCCTCGTCAAACCATTGCGAAAGATAAACTGCATAGCGGTTCATGGATTGATGGTAGTTTCAGCACTTGGATTGGCGATCCGACTAAAAATAAGGCTTGGGAATATCTCCATGCAGCGCGCCTCACCCTAGCCCAACACCCCGAAGCCACCAGAGAAAATAATCCCGAAGCGTGGGAAGCGTTATACGCTGCCGAAGGCTCAGACTGGTTTTGGTGGTTTGGTGAACCCCATCATTCTACCCATGATGATATGTTTGATCAGTTATTTAGAGAACATTTGATCGCTCTTTATCAAGCCTTAAATGAAGCAGTGCCAAGTTATCTCCAGCGCTCGATTACCAATTTTGATACTCCCTGTGGTGAAAGTGGGCAACCTTGCGGTTATATTCACCCTATTATCGACGGTAAAGGGGATGAGGAAGATTGGGATAAAGCTGGAAAAATTAAGGTGGGGGGCGCTAGGGGAACGATGCACCGTTCTAGTGTTATCCCTAGTATGTATTATGGTTGGGATCATCTTAATTTTTATTTTCGTTTCGATTTACGGGGAGGGGCGCTGGTAGGTAAGGATTTACCATCAGAAATACATTTAGCTTGGTTTTACCCTCATCGTGACGGTTATAATAGTCCCTTACCCATAGCTGAAATGCCCGATCAAGCGCCCCTCAACTACCATTATCGTCATCATTTTGGGATCAATCTTTTGACAAAAACCTATTGGCTACAGGAAGCTGGAGAAAATAATATTTGGCATTCTCGTTATTGTCGAGGAAAAATAGCACTAGACAAATGTATTGAAATTGCTGTACCTTGGCAAGATTTACATCTTGATCCAGATTTAGAAATAAGTTTATTAGTATTCTTAGCGGAAGATGGTCAATTTAAAGAAGCCTTAAGCGAAGATAATCTTATTCGCTTACAAGTACCTTAATTCATTGAACACTTCCGTAACCCAATCTACCATTTCACTAATTAACGACAACGGTGAAACGGTATTGTTTTAACTATTAGCACGATACCAGTCGATGGTGTTCTTTAAGCCTTCTTTAAGCTCCATTTGAGCGGTAAAACCAAAGGCTTCTTTAGCACGGGATGTATCCAAACAACGGCGCGGTTGCCCGTTCGGTTTATCAGTTTGCCATACCAATTCCCCTTCAAAGCCCATTAAATCACAGATTAATTCGGTTAAATCTTTGATGGAAATTTCAAAATTAGTACCTAAATTAACTGGCTCAAGATCATCATAACTCAAAGTACCCATGACAATGCCTCGTGCTGCATCATTAGAGTATAAAAATTCACGAGTGGGGCTACCATCACCCCAAACGGGAATAGTTTTATCGCCTCTTTGTTGCGCTTCGTGAACTTTACGGATCAAGGCTGGGATAACATGGGAACTAGCAGGATCAAAGTTATCTTCTGGTCCATATAAATTTACAGGTAATAAATAAATACCATTAAAACCGTATTGTTGACGATAGGATTGTAGTTGCACTAATAGGGCTTTTTTGGCTACGCCATAGGGTGCGTTGGTTTCTTCGGGATAACCATTCCAAATGTCATCTTCTTTAAATGGTACAGGGGTAAACTTGGGATAAGCACAAATTGTGCCGACACAAGTAAATTTTTCTACTCCAGCTTGATAGGAAGCATGGATTAATTGAGCGCCCATCATCAAGTTATCATAAAATAACTCGGCTGGTTTCACCTGATTTAAACCTATACCGCCGACGTGCGCCGCTAAATGCACTACCACATCTTGATTTTTTACCACTTTTTGGCAGTTTTCCCACACTGTCAAATCACAATCTTTAGAGCGGGGAATAGTGATATTTTCTTTGGTTGCACCAGCTTTCAGTAATTCTGCCACTACTTGCTTACCTAAAAAACCTGATCCACCAGTTACTAGAATTTTTTTATTTTTGAGTTCTAACATAAAAATGATTAATTATTTAAAAAAATTATTTTAGAGTGGGCAATGCCCACCATGCCTAATTTTCCTATAAATTTTTATTGAAAAATAAAGGGTTTAAAACCCCATCTTTCAATAACTAAGTAGTAAATTTAATATTAGTCTAAGCTATCTTTAAATTTACTTTTGCCCTTTTGAGCTAGTTATATCAGGAAAAGTATTAGCCCACATTATGTAACATATTCTGACGGATGTAAGCCTGATCACTTACCGGTGTACCATTTTTGGTTTTTAAACCTAAGGCTTCAAGATCAGCATCTACCATCAAACCCACTAACTCAGGAAACGTTACTGAGGGTTTCCAGTCCAGTTTTTCCATAGCTTTAGCTGGATCACCAATCAATAAATCCACCTCTGCTGGGCGCAAATAGCGCTCGTCAAAGCGCACGTAGTCCTCCCAGTTTAAGTTAACGTGGGTAAAGGCTAATGTAAGAAACTCCTTAACAGAATGAGTTTCTCCCGTTGCCACCACATAATCATCAGGTTGATCCTGTTGTAACATCAACCACATGGCAACTACATAGTCTTTGGCATAACCCCAGTCTCTTTTGGAATCGATGTTACCTAAAAATAACTCTTTTTGTTGCCCTGCCACAATTCTCGCAATGGCTCTGGTAATTTTTCGTGTTACAAAGGTTTCTCCACGGCGAGGGCTTTCATGGTTGAATAAAATTCCATTACAGGCAAACATATTATAAGATTCTCGATGGTTTACGGTTTGCCAATGGGCGTAAACTTTAGCACAGGCGTAGGGGCTACGGGGATAAAATGGGGTGGTTTCCGTTTGTGGCACTTCTAATACTTTACCAAACATTTCTGAGGAACCGGCTTGATAATAGCGCACTTCAACCCCCGCACGACATTGGTAATCTCGGATTGCTTCTAACAGTCTCAATGTACCCATGGCAACACTATCTACGGTAAATTCGGGAGCATCAAAGCTGACTCTAACATGAGATTGAGCCCCTAAATTGAAAACCTCATGGGGTTTAACTTCTTCTAATATTCTTCTTAGAGTTGTGCCGTCAGTTAAATCTCCATAGTGTAGAAAAAGAGTTGCATCTTGCTGATGAGGGTCTTGATATATGTGATCAATTCTGTCAGTATTAAAGGTGGAAGTACGTCGAATAATTCCATGTACTTCATAACCTTTATCTAATAGTAATTCAGCTAAATAAGAGCCGTCTTGTCCTGTGATTCCTGTTATTAATGCAACCTTGCGATCACTCATGCTTAATCTTGTCCTTAATTATTACGGTTAGTTAGATCGACAATCCCTACAGCCCTTTAAGTTCCCCAATTATTGCTTTTTATCTATGAATTGTATTAGAGTATTTTTATACTACAAGTAATACTGTAATTTTGTCATGGTTAAGTTTAACTGATCTGACTGATGTTACGCAAAAATAGAATTAGTTGTCGGGTGTCAGGTGTCAGATGTCGGGTGTTAGGTTAAAGAATTGACAAGAAACTTATGTTTATTAATCTTTTTCTTTTTCTTGTACAAGAATCTATTGACTGACGAATCAATGTTTGATAGTTTTCAACCTGCTACCTGAAACCTGCTACCTGAAACCTAAAACCTCCCTAATGTCAATTATTGAGCCATGGAGTCAGGCAAATCAGAAGAGGGTGTATCCCAAAGAGAATCGGGAAATTTATCGGTTAATCCCATGGTGGGGTTAAAGGATTTGTCTTCACTACCATCCAAATTGATTTTCATATTGTCATTAACATTGACATTTCTGGGGGTGAATAAAAAGATACCATCACCGATTCTTTTTTGGTGTCCATCCATGGCAAAAGCGCCCCCCGCCACAAAATCCACCGCCCGTTGTGCTTCATAGGCATCCATGACAGTAAAATTTAAGACTACGGTTTTTTGTTGTTTCAAAATTTCGATGACTTGAGTCATTTGTTGGAAATTGTGAGGTTCGAGGAAAACTATTTCATGGACCATTGAATTTACTCCCGGCATACCAATTACATTATTAGGATAGTGATGATTATTGTTATTCATCGCAGTTTCTGATGATGAAGATTCTGATTGAATTTTGTTTCTATTCTGACGGCGAAGAGAGGAGTTGACGGGCGCTGGTTTTTCTTCCGCCACATTGGTTAATTCCACTTCTTGCAAGTCGAAATTATCCGCTTCTTGTACCATTTCCTCCATTTCTTCTTCGTAATGCTCGTAATTTTCAGCATTACCGTTAATCATGCTTCTTACTTTATCTAAAAAATTTGGCTTATTCACTTCTGTCATTAAATTTAATATTTCTGTATGATAATATCTTTTTTCAGTTTTTAGATCAAAACTTACCTAAAATTAAATCATAGAAAATAGATATTTAATCACTAAATTTGCTTGTCCAATTAATTTTTTGCTAATTTTACTTAATTTCTGTTTTCCTTAACCTTAAATAGTATAAAAAAACTACTCATTATCTCAATGGTAAATCATTGATGTTATTTTCCTAAAATTTATGGTTAATGGGAATAAGTCACACCATAATAGATGATTTAACCTTAAGAATTGATTTAGATAAGTGTTTATGTTTTAGTTTATCTTTACTTGTAAATAATTTGTAGGGTATTTGCAAGTATCTAAAAATATAGCTCTTCTACAGTAGTTATGAAACATTAATAGGAAATAATTGCTCAAATGTTTATTTTGTAATAATTGTATTATTCTAAAAATACCAATTTTATCATTTATGACAATAAAAAAGCCCTTTGCCCTTTGCCCCTTGCCCTTTTCCCTTCTAATAATGCTCACATTGAAAAGCAAAGAATTTTATAATAGCATTACGTTGAGGTAAATTGAGAATCATCCTAGGGTCTTTAAAAATTAGTCAGAATCCTGACAAGATAATTCATTTACAATTACAACATTACCAAATTAATAATTTACAATTAGTATAAAATATTTAGATTATGGCACAACGTTATGTAAGAGTTAAAACATTAAAGGGTCAAACCTACTACGGCAAACTACAGCTTGATCGTAGCGTACAAGTGTTAGACGCGCCACCGTGGCTAAGTGGTAATGAAACTGAACAAATTTTGGGAGAAGGAGAATATATACTACTAGCGCCCTGCGCCCCATCAAAAATCATTGCTTTGGGCAAGAATTATCTTGGTCATGCCCAAGAAATGGGATCAGATGTACCAAAAGAACCGTTAATTTTTCTTAAACCTCCTTCTGCTATCATCGCCCATGAACAAATTATTTATTATCCTAAACAATCTCAACGGGTGGATTATGAAGGAGAATTAGCTCTTATCATTGGTGAAAGAACAAAAAATTGCACTGTAGAAGATGCCCAAACCAAAATTTGGGGTTATACCATCGCCAACGATATTACCGCTAGGGATATACAAAAAAAAGATGGACAATGGACAAGGGCAAAAGGATTTGATACATTTTGTCCATTGGGTCCTTGGATTGTGCGAGAATTAACTTCGGGCGCTAGGCTAGAGACTACCATCAATTATGAGGAAAAACCGAAACAATCCAGTTTATTAGAAGATATGGTGTTTTCACCCCCAGAAATTGTTGCCTACGTTTCCCAAATTATGACTTTGTTGCCGGGAGATGTGATTTTAACTGGCACACCAGAAGGAATTGGACCTTTACAAATAGGTAATTCTGTGAGTGTGGAAATTGAGAGTATCGGTATTTTAACTAATACCATTGAAGCAATACCTGATGATTTGTAAAGGTGTCAGGTATCGGGTGTTAGGTATTAGGTTAAAGAATTGACAAAAAATATATCTTAATTGAGTTCTACTGAATAAATCAAAACCCTTGTTAAGTAAAGGCTTTAAGCATAATAAAAACCAGAAAAAGTGCCAAAAATAGCCTTTTTATCTACCCTTTTAAAACCTTTGCCCCTTGCCCTTCACCTCAGCAACTCTCAATTAATATGGTACTTGTCCTTTTACTGCTTCTGAGATACCGGGCAAATCAGCGTATTTACCAGTGGCAGATTCAAAAATACTGTAACCACAAGCGATTATGGTTAGTAAAAAAATAGCATTATAAAGGGTTTCGGTGAATAATTGTCCTAACCCTCCTAAAAGGATTCCTGTAATTAAATTGACTAAAATTAAAAGAATATCAATGAGAATGGCTTGCATGGCATTGTAGCGAATGAAATGACTAATGTTTGTATTTCTGATGACACCAGCAAAGAGGGCAATAAAGATAATAAAACGGGCAAAAGGAATAGTATTGTAAAGAATGGCGAGGGGTATTAAGGGAATGGTAATTACTCTTAATACAGGAAATTGATTGAAAAGAAATACGCCAAATTCTAAAACATAGTATAAGGGAATTAAATAAACTAAACAAGCAAATACTTTATCTTTCCAATCGGCTGAACTGTAAGAACTCATAAACATTCAAATAAAATTACTTACTCGATATTAGCAAGACGGAAGCCCATGTGACATTCATAAATAGTGGGTAAATGCCGATCTAATTTACCAATACATTGCCCACAACTAAGTTTACCTTCTTGCCAGCGCGGTTGCCCTCCGTTATTTGCTAGTAAACAACTATGACATACTTTTTCAGGAGATAACATTTGTTGATCTTGCACAATAACTAACATTATCTAACCCTCAACCTTTACTATACGTCTATTGTACGGGGTGGAGGGCGCCCTCCGCCTTTATCATTAAGAAATGTCTCGAAACTTAATTCTTTAGGGGTGCTTTACCGACTTCTGGTTAAGCTAGTGAATGGGTAATTTCCTGAATTTTGAAGGGGTAAAATTAAGGTTATGATTAATAAATAAAATAATTCTGTTATGGAATCAGAGAGGGTTTTAAACTCCGTCTTTTGCCTTTTCAACTTCCTCAATGGCTTTTTTCTCATTTTAGCTGATGATAACTTCCTTAATCAATACTAAATTAAAACAAATTAATTTCGGTTTAATAATTTTAATCTTGCTAAGTTATCTGGGTAATTATTTTAAATTACCTTTATTTTTTGGTCTGGATTTTTTGTTTGGTAGTATTTTTGTTTGGGTAATTACCTATTATTATGGGCAGTTTTGGGGGGCGCTGGGAGGCTTTATTGCTAGTACATATACTTATTTTTTATGGGGGCATCCTTACGCTATTTTTACTTTTTCTTGTGAAATTATTATAGTTAATTATTTTTGGTATAAAAATAATAAAAATCTAGTTTTATTAAATATTCTTTATTGGTTATTAGTAGGTATTCCTTTAATAGTTATTAGTTATGGTTTTATCTTATCTGTTTCTCCCACAGAACTAAAATTAATTGCTCTCAAACAGATGATAAATGGAGTTTTAAACTCAGTTATAGCTCTTTTAATTATTGACTATCTTCCCGTTAATAAAATACTTAAACACAACTATTTTAATAAACTTATTTTACCTTTCGAGCAAAATCTTTTAAACTCTCTAATAACGGTTATTTTCATTCCATTATTTGTTTTAAGTTTGATTAGTAGTAATTATCAATTAGCACAAACTAGAACTTCTATCGTTGCAGAATTAAATCAAATTAGTAGCGCATTTACTGAAGATATAAAAAACTGGAAAATGGAATATCAAACAGCATTGTTAACCATTGCTGAGAAACAATATTCTAATGTTGATTTAATGAAAAATGATTTAGAAATTATCCAGCGCACGTTTCCCTATTTCGACTATATTTATGTAGCTAATGAAACAGGAGATATTATTGCTTTTGCTAGTAAAAATAATCTAGAAATGACCTCATTAATTAGTGACAATATTGCTGATACTGAAAAGTTTAAAATATCTCAGCAAAACCAACAAAAATCTCTCATGGTACTTCACAGTAATGAAGGAGAAAAACAACTTCATTTGTGTTTAATCAGCGCCCGTAACCTCAACAATAAATGGTCTGGATTTGTGGCTGGTTCGATTAATATTAATAGCTGGCAAGATTTTATTAACGATAATTTAGGTAAACGTGATGGAGATATACTAATCTTAAATCAAGATAATAAATTATTAGTTAGTGGACATAATACTATAGAAAAAGATAGATATTTTAGTTTTAATAGTGATGAAAATAGAGAAATAAATTTAGTTGATTATAAAAATATTTTCACTGCAAATATTTATCATTCTTTACCGAAGACTAAAGGCACACCAATTGTGAAAAGATGGAAAGAATCTTATTATTTTCATAAAATTGATACCTTATCCGATTTTCCCTTTGTTGTCGTGGCAACTGTTGATGCTAAAAATTACGTTACTAAACTTCAAGAATACTATATTCGCATTCTGACAATGATGGTTATTATTGCCATTATTACTTTTGTCTTTGCTCGAAAAGTAAGTAAAGATATAGTAAAACCACTCAAATCCTTAGCAAAGATAACCACAGACTTACCAGAGAAAATAACTGATAATAAAACCATAAAATGGCAACCTACCAATATCACAGAAATAGATATTTTAACTAAGAATTATCAATCAATGATTGCTATTTTGCAAGAAAAATTTATTCAGTTAAAAGAATCAAAAGAAAACTTAGCCATTAGAGTGGCAGAAAGAACCAAAGAATTAGAATTAAATACCATTAAACTGCAAGAAGAAATTAAAGAAAAACAAGCTATAGAACAAAAATTAAGAGCAAAAGATGAACGCTATGAATTAGCCGTTTCCGGCACAAATGACGGTATTTGGGATTGGGATTTAAACACCAATGAAGTATATTTTTCTCCGGCTTGGATGCGCATAATTGGCTATGAAGAAAATCCTCTCCCCGCCACAATTAATACTTGGTTTGATCGCATTCACGATGATGATAAAGAAAAAAATCTTCAAGATATTCATCAATATTTGGAAAACGAAAAACCTCTTTACAATAATATCCATCGTCTGCAACATCGTAACGGTGAATATATTTGGATACAAGCAAAAGGGAAACAAGACTATGATCAAAATGGCAAAACTTATCGTTTAGTCGGTACAATCACGGACATTAGCGAAAAAGTTGCCGTTGAACAAGAATTAATCATAGCAAAAGAACAGGCGGAGGGCGCTAATCGTGCCAAAAGCGAATTTCTGGCGACTATGAGTCACGAAATCCGCACCCCCATGAATGCGGTAATTGGCATGGCTGGTTTACTCCTCGATACTGATTTAACCCCCGAACAACAAGAATTTACTGAGATTATTCGCACTAGCAGTGACAGTTTATTAAATATAATTAATGATATTCTCGATTTTTCTAAAATTGAATCAGGCAAATTAGAGTTAGAACAACAACCCTTTTCCCTTTATCAAGCGGTGGAAGAGTCTCTGGATTTAGTAGCGCCCAAAGCCTCCCATAAACAGTTAGAGTTAGTTTATACCATTGACGGGGAAGTCAATAATTTTCTCGTCGGTGATGTGACAAGATTAAAACAAATTTTAGTAAATCTCTTGAGTAATGCAGTAAAATTTACTCAAAGTGGTGAGGTAGTATTATCTATCCATCAACAGCGCCCTTCACAACTACTTTTCATCGTCAAAGATACGGGAATTGGTATTCCAGCTAATGGCATGAATCGATTATTTAAGCCTTTTTGCCAAGTAGATGCTTCCACCACTCGGAATTATGGTGGGACGGGGTTAGGCTTGGCAATCTGTCAAAGATTAATTAAACTAATGGGGGGCATGATGTGGGCAGAAAGTCGAGGGGAAATCATGGGAGTGTATCCTCCTGATTGGGAAATTGAATCAAATCCTCAAACGCCCGGCTCAAAATTCTGTTTTGTTATTCCCGCTAAATTTCTTTACCAAAATAGCGCCCCTCAAGAAAATACTCAACAATTATTGCAGGGCAAAAAAATCCTCATTGTGGATGACAATGAAATCAATCGTCAAGTATTAATGAGTCAGTGTCAAAATTTTGGCTTGATAACCATTACTGCATCTTCCGCCAAGGAAGCATTATTAATCCTCAAAAGTCAACAGCCTTTGGATTTTGCCATTCTTGATATGCAAATGCCTTATATGGATGGTGTCACCCTGGCTAAAAAAATTAGTTATCTACCTCATTATCAATCATTACCTCTTATTCTACTGAGTTCTATGGGTCATGGTCATATTGAGCAGGCGCTATCAGAGGTAAATTGGGCAGCCACCTTAGTTAAACCCATTAAACAATCAAAATTGTATCAAATTCTTTCTACCATTGTCACTCAAGCACAATCCCCAGAAAAATCTGCTAAAATCATTAATTCTTCCGCTGCCAATTTAACTAATATTGCCACCGTTACACCCCTAAAAATACTCATTGCGGAGGATAATATTATCAATCAAAAAGTAATTACCAATATCCTCAAACGTCTAGGTTATCGCGCTGATGTGGTAAGTAATGGAGTAGAAGTTTTAGATATTTTACGCCATGAATCCTATGATTTAATTTTAATGGATGTGCAAATGCCAGACATGGATGGATTGACGGCTACTCGCCAAATTCGCACTCTCTGGCGTCATAATCGTAGTAATTTTTCTGGCAATCCACCTTATATTATTGCCATGACAGCTAACGCTATGGAAGGCGATAGACAACGTTGTTTAGACGCAGGAATGGATGATTACCTAGGGAAACCAGTAAGGGTAGAGGCGCTGGTGGAAAAACTAAAAACTGTCCGTAAGAGTGATTCTACGGTTATATTTAATATAAACAATCTTTCTGTTCTTAAAAATACTTACTCAGAAGAATCGATGATGAAATTAGATACCCAAATAATTACCGAATTAAAGGATATGATTGGAGAAGAAGACTTCGAGGAGGTATTTCAAGATTTAATTATTTCTTATTTGGAAGATACACCGGGTTTACTACAGGGCATTCAAGCTGGTATTACTACTGAAGATGTTGAATTAGTTCAAATCAATGCCCATACTCTCAAATCTAGTAGCATTACCTTAGGGGCAAAATCTTTATCTCAATTATGTAAAATGTTAGAACAATCCACCATAAAAGGTAATTTGGATGAAGCTGATATTTTATTTACTTCTATTTTAGCGGAATACAAAAGGGTAGAAAACACCATGAGGGCGCTGGTTAAAAATAAATAAAATCTACCGAGTCAAAATGGTAAACGGCAAAAGGTAAAAGGCAAAGATAAATTTAAGGACAGCTTAGACTGTCATCCTAATAAAATGAATTTTAGTTTCGATACAATTTTTAACTTAACCCCAAAAATACAAACATTTTTAATTGATATTTTAATTGTTTTATTTATTTTAATTAGTAGCTACTTTATTATTAAAATCAGTAAAAACTTTGTATTTCGACAACTTAGAAAGATTACTAAAAAGACCGAAACTGAATTAGATCAGCAAATTATAGAAATTCTTAATAAGCATATTATTCCCATTAGTTATTTCATTTTTTGCTATTTAATTATCAAAGAACTACAAATTAATGAAACTTTATTAGGATTAACCAGAACATTATTTGGTATTGCTGTTACCCTTTGTTTTGCTAGATTCTTAGTGGATTTGGCACGAGTTGTTATTAATTTTTATAGTAAAAAATATCATTACTCAGATTCAATTATTGAAAGAAATATTAACGCACTTTTTCCAGCCATCAGAGTTATTATTTGGACTATCTCAGGAATTATAATTATCAGTAATTTGGGTTTTGATATTGGTGCCATTGTTGCTGGTTTAGGCATTGGTGGTGTAGCCATCGCCCTTGCTTCCCAAGGTATTTTACAGGACTTATTTAGTTATTTCGCTATTTTATTTGACCGTCCTTTTGAAATTTCTGACTTAGTTTCTATCGATGATTTTATTGGTTATGTAGAACATATTGGCATCAAAACCACCAGAATTAAAGCCTTAACAGGGGAACAATTAATTTTAGCTAATACTGATTTAACGAATAGTCGTTTACGCAATTTTAAAAGGATGCAAAGTCGTCAAGTTATTCTTAAAATTGGTGTAATTTATGAGACATCTAATGAAAAGTTAAAAAATATTCCTGATATTATTAAAAAATCGTTAAATTCTCTTGATAATATTACTTTTGATATTGCTTATTTTTCAGGATTTGGTGATTTTAGCCTTGATTTTGAGGTAATTTACTATGTCCATAGTAATGAGTTAAAAATGTATCGTCAGGCTCAACATAATGTCAATTTAGCTGTTAAATTTGCCTTTCGAGAGTCAGGATTAGAGTTTGCTTATCCCACTGAGTTACATTATCTTAAAGGGAATCAGTAGAATTTTATAAATTAGTTCGTCAGGACTTTTCTTAATCAACATCAGGTTATTACGGTGGAGGGCGCTATTAATCGTTGACGAGATAACAGAAATTGAGAATTATGAATTAAACTATACCTGGTACATCAGTTAATTAGGGATTTATTAGGGAGCAGGGAATGGGAAGTATTAGCTAATTATTTCTTGTGGGTGGATAAATTTATGTTTTTAACATTACCTACTTCGGAAAGTGACAAAAGACCATGGAATATGGAGATAAGGAGCGTAATTTTCAATTATATCGGCGCGGTCGCTATGTAGAATTTAATTTGGTGTATGGTCGAGGTACTATTTTTGGCTTACAAACCAACGGGCGCACGGAATCTATTTTGATGTCTTTACCGCCTCAAGTGCGCTGGGAGTACAACTATCACCCTGAAGTGGAAAGTCCTGAAGCACAATTAACAGAGTTTTTCTTAAAGCCTCAAGACTGGGCAAAATAGTTATTTTCAATTTTCCTCTCTTCCCTCTCCTTTTTTTCTTAGTATTAAACAAATGGGTTTTGATACTCAGAATTTACAAAACTGTTTTTTAACCCGGAGGCCATTTTAAAGGGCGTTCACCTAAAATATGTAGATGAAGATGATCCACGGTTTGCCCTCCATCACTACCATTATTAATTACTACTCGATAGCCATTGCTAAGATTGGCTTCGGCAGCAACTTTTTTAACAGTTAATAATAAATGCCCTAAAAGATTTTGGTCTTGTATTTCGGCATCATCAATACAGATAATTGGTTTTTTCGGAATTACCAAAATATGGACGGGTGCTTGGGGGGCAATATCTTTGAATGCCAAGCATAAATCATCTTCATAGACGATGTGCGCACTTATTTCCCGGCGAATAATTTTGCTAAAAATTGTTTCTGTCATATTAGGTTAATTATTTGACTGTCATTAATCATATCAGTTACAGGGCTTTCCCATAAATAAAGGCAAAGAGGTATAGTTGTTTTAAAAGAGAATGAAAAATCATCAAATTTTTTCAGCCTTATTATAAGTCTCAAACCTTACCTGTTATTTTTTTCCGGTATGAGTTGCTGAGGTTATAATCTAAGAGCAATAGATTTTGATTAACAAACAAACAAATGGAACGGACAAGAATTGCCTGTGTTTCTGTTTTAGGTATGGTTGGAAGTATGTTCATATCTGCTTCTTCTACCAGCGCCCTCCCCCCCTGTTACATTATTGATAGTACGGGTAATACCGTTGATTTAGGCTTTATCTGTCAGGCACAAACCAGGGCGCCTCAACCGGAAAATCCTCCTGAAACTAATGATACTACTACCCCTGTAGCGCCCGTAGCGCCTGTAGCGCCCGTCACCCCTGCTCCAGAAAATATAACCCCAGCACCCGTCACCCCAGCCCCAACAACTAATCAGAATACTTCAACAACTCCAGCACCCAGAACTAATACTCCTACTTTAAAATAGGGTTTGCTGAAAAAGTGCCATCGTGAGGGCAAATTGACAATTATGAGGTTTTATTATCCTCGTGTAGTGTCTATAATCTTGTGTTTTAATTGCATTTTTATTTTTTTAAAGCGCGATTTTGCCTATTTTTAGATGCTTGTAATCTGCATTAACCCTTATGAATCAAAACTTTTGAGTTTATTCAGCAACACCTAATTATATGTTGAGCGGTAATTTCTGCTTGTTCTAAGTGTGGTACATGACCACAATTTTCTATCCATTTTAACTCACTATTTTTAATTAGGGATTGGAAGAGGGGCGCTGATTTTGTGCCTAAAATTTGGTCATTTTTGCCCCATAATATCAATGTCGGTGCTTCAATTTCTCCTAATCTATCCTCAAATGATCCATAACCGCCACTTTTAGTAAATTTAATTAAGGCTTGATTCCAATTATCACAGTCAAGATGTAATGCAGCGCACCTCAGTGCATCCTCAGAAGCATAATTTTTATCAAAATAAGCGGTTTTACTGATACTTTGTCTTACTTTTAAATTGCGCAAAAATTCTGTGGCTAAATAACCTAATGGGGGAAATAAAAATTTGCTGATAATTGGTTGTTTAATTAAGCCACCACTATCTAATAAAACTAATTTTTCTACTAATTCAGGATAGCTTAAACAAAAGTCAATAGCTGTAGCGCCCCCCATGGATGCACCCACTAAAATCATCGGTTTTTTGATCATTTCTCGGTGAAATAATGCTAAATGTTGTTTAATTTTTTCAGGGGAATATGTTTGCAGTGGAGGGCGCTGGTTAAAGCCAAATCCCCATAAATCTATTACCCATACTTCCTTCCCAGCTTCTGCTAATAATGGCAATAAACGGCGATATTCTAATAATGAACTATCAAAACCATGTAATAATACTATCGGGGTTTCTGATGAATGGCGGAGGGCGCTGGTTTCGTGAATATAACTGCTAAAAACTGTTTCTCCATCCCAATTTAGTTTAGTAAATTTTATTTTTTTGAAACAATTAATAGATGTTAACTCTGTTAATTTTTGACTATTTTCAATAATTTTTAGAGAAAATAATAAAGTATTATTACTTGTCATTTTAACGAAATAGATTAATTTTAAATATTATTTTTTATTTCTGGAAATAAGTAGAGTTTGGTGAATAAATTAGTTAAAACTCAGTTTAATTTATTGAACGAAAAACTGTTAATTACCCTTAATATCAAGTTCGCTTGATCACTTATGAATTACTAATATCAATATCTTAGTTCAATTTATTGAACGTGATCCCGTTGATTCCGTGTAATTCATTACACGGTGGGTAAAGTGCGAAGGCATAATCTTCTATAACGGATTACCAATTCATTCTAAGGTGGACAAATAGAGAATAATGAAATTAAAAATTTGTATCAAAAATAAACCTAAATACTACAATAATATATAATAGCTAAATATTTATTACAAAAAAGTATTAAACAACGAAATAAATAATTTATTAATGGGTGTTGAGACAGAGGAATGACTCATGGGGGGGAGTGAGCCCTCCACCCCTCACCCACAGAAGAAAGTAATAAATTAAGCTAAAACAGCCACTTTTTCCACTGAATTAACTAAATTCAAATCCTGTTGAGAGCAAAAAATTTCACAAGAATTATTAGGACTTTCAATGAGTTTAATTTTAGTTAACTCAACCCCTAAACTTGCCACAGGTTTTTGTAATAAAGAAGCAATATAAAAAGCGATATTTTCTGCCGTAGGTACAGTATTAGCAAAATAACTAATATCTTTATTTAAGAAAGTATGATCAAAAGGTTCAACCACATAATCATCAATTACCTGTTGTAGCGCCCCTAAATCAACAATCATACCCGTGCGAGGGTCAATATTGCCAGTTACCGATACTTCTAAATGATAATTGTGACCGTGACCATTGGGGCGGGCGCACTTGCCGTATATTTCGAGGTTTTCTTCATAGCTTAACTGATTAGAAGCTAAACGGTGGGCGGCGCTGAAATGAGTTTGAATAGATAAAGTTGCTTCCATAGCTTTTCCTTGATAGTTAACCCAAAGTTGGGGATGTTCGTATAATTGAATATCAATAAGCGGTAAATGAGGTGCTAAACGTTGCCAAATAACTCTGGCAATATTTTCCGTAGTCGGTAAGGTTTCCTGAAATTCCGCCCAAGTATCATTAAGATAACTATAGTCTAACTGACTTGTCACCTCATTTTTAATGACCTTTTTGACATTAGAAAGATTTTGTACCATACCATATTCGTCTAATTCTCCCATTAAAGAGACGAATAAGACATAATTATGTCCATGCCCCGGAAAACGACTATTTAAACCAAAACGAGCTTGATTTTCGCTTTCTGATAATTCCCTTAGCCAATAACGGTGACTGGCGCTAAATTTTGCTCGACGATTGACAACACATTTCATCGTAATTGTTTTTAATGCCTTGATAATTCTTCTTCTACCTTACCATTTTTTGCTTAACTTAACTTAACATTGACACTCCCACCACTAAACCCTACGGGTTATAGTGGGGGATTCTTGGTTCACCGACTCGCCGTTAGACGACAGCCCATA